>JADHRD010000034.1 GCA_016777585.1 Rhodospirillales bacterium
GCCAACGTCAGTAGTTACGTAATAATTAGAGCCTTCGAGTGTTTTACTTAACTGGCTAAGTGCATATTGAGGTTTAATCGTTTTCTCGGCCTTCTGATCAAAACCTAAACAGTCAATTGACCTCCACTCTCCGATAGTACTCCACCAGTCTTGGAGTTCCTTTTTATTGATCGTTGGCTTCTTTTCGTTCCATACCGTAATAAGATCAGATAAAACACTCGTTGCATCACCAATTATTGCTATATCAACTGCGATATTTTTATTGATTGAAGAAGGGTCTATATCAACGTGTATTTTTTTGCTACCCGGTGAAAATAAATCTGTATTTCCCGTGACCCTATCGTCAAATCTCGCGCCAATATTAAACATAACATCACAGCCATGCATCACTAGATTAGCTTCATATGTTCCATGCATGCCTGGCATTCCAATAAAAAGTTCATCAGATGCTGGATATGCTCCGAGAGCCATCAGTGTAGTTGTACACGGAAAACCTGTCATTTTAACAAATTTTTGCAAAAGTTTAGAGGCTTCAGGACCTGAATTAATCACTCCACCACCAGCATATATGATGGGTCGGTGAGCCGAAGCTATCATATCAACAGCAGCTTCAATCTGCGCTCTATCGCCATTAATTTGTGGTTTATAGTTCCTAGGTTCTATGCCTGATGGCCCTAAATAGCACCCCATTCCCATAATAATGTCTTTTGGAATATCCACCAAAACAGGCCCCGGCCTGCCGTGTGAGGCTATATAAAAGGCTTCGTGTAAGATATACGCAAGATCTTCAGTCGATCTAACCAAATAATTATGTTTTGTGGCTGGTCTGGTAATACCCGTAGTATCTGCCTCCTGGAAAGCATCATTACCAATCAACTTGCTTGTCACTTGACCAGTTAGACAAACTAACGGAATACTATCCATTAAAGCATCAACTAGGCCTGTCACTGTATTTGTTGCTCCTGGGCCTGAGGTTGCCATGGCAACGCCAACTTTACCTGTTGATCGAGCATAACCCTCCGCCGCATGCATGGCACCTTGCTCATGCCCAACTAATATGTGACGTAAACTATTTTGTTTATACATATCGTTGTATAACGGAAGAGTAACACCACCAGGGTATCCAAAAACGACTTCAACATTCTGATCAGCTAAAGCCTTCAGAATAATTTCTCCCCCAGTATATTTCTCAACAGACATTTAATCACTCCATAACTAACATTATATGCTTTGGCACTAACCAAAAAAAAACGCCATCACCACGCCAATATAGCCAAACTCTCAAGCATTAGTGACGAAAATAATGACAATTCAAGCAAAAAATATACTCATTCAGACTAAGCGTCAATACTTAAATAACAATTTTCGAAAAGATTTCATCAGATAATCTTTCCGAATATTGCTCATTTACCCTATAACATTGTATTATTTGATTACGAAACCACGTTAATTGCCTTTTTGCATACCGTCTCGTCATTTTCTGCGCTTCACTAACTGCAATATCTAATGTTTGCTCATGACTGAGATAATAAGTTAGTTGAGCAACACCTATAGCTTTCATCGCAGAGAGAGTTGGTTCAAGATTTAAACTTAAAAGACCCTTAACCTCATCAATTGCACCATTTTTTATCATCCAATCAAATCGTTGATCGCATTTTTTATATAGCTTATCCCTTGGTGGATCCAAAATAACTATCTGGTAATTAGCTTTAAATGGCGCTTTCGTAGGCTTTGATTCTTGCCAATCACTCAAAGATCGATTTGTTCCTAAATAAACCTCATACGCCCTTACCATGCGCTGAGCATCATTCAAATCTACTTTAAGTGCAGTTTTTGGATCAAAACGTCTAAGCTCGTCATGAAAAGCCTCAGCTCCTTTTTTATTTCGGCGCGAAATAACTTCTTCTCGAATTTCTTCGGAAACTTGAGGTATCTCGGACAACCCCTGCATTAACGCTTTTATGTATAACCCTGTACCGCCAGCAATAATGGGGAGAACACCTTTTTGCCAGCATGCTAAAATTTCAGTTTCAGCAAGTTCTTTCCATAAGGCAACTGAACAATTTTTTGTTGCTGGAAGAGTTCCATAAAGCTTGTGTGGCACAATAGATTCATCATACTCAGATGGGCGAGCTGTCAAAACTCTTAATTCTGAGTAAACCTGCATGGCATCCGAGTTTATAATAACACCATCATATTTCTCAGCGGCTTTAATGGCTAAACTAGATTTTCCACTCGCTGTAGGACCTGCAATAATTAGGACTGTATCATTAGAAATTGGTCTCATTTATTTTTTCAACATAAGCATATTATAACCATAACAACATTTACAAAATGGGTCTAATATTTTGCTGATTTATGAGCAAATCAATGAGGCATGAACCGACAGAGAAGTCTTCAATGTAATTCTCATTTATTCCATTAACAAAGATACCATACCGTCTGCCAACTTAGGTTCAAACCAAGTGCTTTTTGGAGGCATGACCTCTCCGGCATCAGCTACGGCCATTAATTCAGCAACTGTAGGCGGAAAAATAGCAAATGCCACTTTCCAACCCCCTGTATCCACCCGCTTCTCTAATTCCGCCATCCCGCGGATACCACCCACGAAATCTATTCTTGGGTCAGTTCTCGGATCATTTATATTCAAAAGGGGCGATAATAACTTTGTTGATAAAATACTCACATCAAGATAATCGACAACTGAATTCTCTTCTGTTTCTTCAATAGAGAGCGCAAAAGAATACCATTTACCATCGATATACATCGCATAATTCCGGGAACTAGTCGGCTTTGGTGCTTCATCACACGGAACTATATCACAAATTTCACTAACCTTTTTCAAAAATTCATTAGTGGAATACCCATTCAAATCTTTCACAATTCTATTATAATCAAGAATTTTTACTTCTGTTTCTGGAAAACTAACAATTAAGAAAAAATCATGGGCTTCATTGCCAGTTGGATTTGATATCTTGGCATTTCGTTCTGCTGCTACCCTTGCTGCTGCAGCGGATCTGTGATGGCCATCTGCAATATAAATAACTCCCAATTCTTCAAAAGCTCGAGTTATTTCGATAATATCAGCGTCATCATCAACCAGCCAAAGAGTGTGTTCAACGTTGCCATCACCAATAACATTATAGTCCGCTGCGCCCTTCACAACTCTATCAATAACAACTTGAATGAGTTCACTATTCTTATGTGTTGTAAACACTGGTCCTGTTTGCGCATTAACTGCGTCAATTTGCCGGACACGGTCCGTCTCTTTGTTCGGACGTGTGTATTCATGGCGCCTGACAATGTTTTGAAGGTACGACATTATTGAAGCTGCGCCAACAATACCCGTTTGAACATGATTATTCATTTTCAGTTGATAGACGTAAAAACATTCTTTCTTGTCTCGACGCAAGACCTTCTGTTCAATCATATGGTTAAAATTATTACGGCCTTTATCATAAACCTCTTGAGAATAAGGATCTGTCTCTGGATCGAGATCAATTTCAGGTTTAGATATATGCAAAAAACTCCAGGGCTTACCCTCTACTAGAGCCCTGGCCTCATCAGCATTAATAACGTCATATGGGGGAGCTACCAGCTCTTGTGCAAGATCAGGAACCGGGCGTATCGCTGCAAAGGGCTTTACAATCAATTTATTTTCTATCTCAGTCATACCGATTATAAACTTTCCTAACCACCAGTTTTTCGACCAGTTACAGCTCGCACTTAGAGTAGGTAAATATTCGACTATTCGGCGATAAACTTCAAGGCAACAAACCTAAGACCAGAAATATTTTTTATCAACAACAGAACTGTTTTTCTGCCTCTTGACTTAATATCTTTCAGCTGCGTTTTCACCTCTGCAATAGTATTCACGCCAACTTGTCCGAGCTCAACGATGATATCGCCATCTCTTATGCCTTGTTCAAAGGCTGGGCTTCCAGTCTCAACTCCAACCACTACAACGCCTTTTTCGATATCCTTCAACTTGAACCGCTTTCCAATTTGAGGTGAAAAATCTCCTAATCGAAGTCCAAGGGATTCAATCTTTAATTGTTTCTCTTTTACAGGAGTGATCGGTTTAACAATCTCTTTTTTCGCGATCTGCTCTTCTTCCAGCTCTCCTACGCTGATTTTAATTTCTACCATTTTACCATTACGCCAGACTAAAACTGCCACTTCTTTGTCGATTTCTGTCCCAGCTACTATTTTTGGCAGATTGCGCATTTCTTTAACGGCTTGCCCGTTAAATTGCAATATCACATCTCCTACCTTAATTTTACCTTTTTCTGCCGGACTGCCCGCGCTTACGCTCGCGACGAGAGCTCCCTCAGCCTTTTCAAGACCAATACTGTCTGCAATTTCGGGTGTCACTTTTTGGATGCGAACACCCAACCAGCCCCGGCGTGTTTTACCAAACTTAATCAACTGATCAATAACACCAGTAGCAACTTTGGAAGGGATTGAAAATCCTATCCCAATACTGCCGCCTGTTGGAGAGAAGATTGCAGTATTAATGCCTATCACTTCCCCTCGCATATTGAACAGCGGGCCTCCGGAGTTACCCCTATTGATTGATGCGTCTGTCTGTATGAAGTCATCGTAAGGCCCCGAATTTATATTTCGCCCTCTTGCAGAAATAATTCCAGCTGTAACAGAACCTCCCAAACCGAAAGGATTTCCTATTGCCAAAACCCAATCCCCTACACGCATTTTATCCGAATTACCCAGTGGAACAAACGGCAAGTCTTCTGAAGTCTCTACGCTGAGAACAGCCAGATCTGTTTTAGAATCTCGTCCCACAACTTTAGCTTTCAGGATTTTGTTGTCCTGCAAGATAACATTAATTTCATCCGCATCCTGTATGACGTGATTATTTGTGATTATTATACCTTTTTTGTCGATGATAAACCCGGATCCCAAGGAAGTAGACTTTCGTTGCTGCTCCGGTCTGTTTTTGTCAAAAAACTCTTTAAAAAACTCTTCAAATGGCGACCCTGGAGGGAATTTTGGAATTTCTGGGGTTTTCCCAGTCGCCTTTTTGTTAACCGCAGTGGTTGAAATGTTCACAACGGCGGGTAATAATTTTTGAGCAAGGTCTGCGAAACTCTCTGGTGCAGATCTCGCAAACGCATTACTTGCGACAAAAAAGCAAACCGTAATAACGGTGATTAGGCTTAGAGCACCAGACAATTTTTTAAAAAAATACACGATATATCTCCATTAGAAAAATATTTTGAGGTAATACCATTACGATTTTATGTTATACCTAGATCAAGTAATAAAAAAATTGGAACACTCATCAATGACATGAGATCCTACTTTCTATTGAAAGATCAAGATCTTAAAAACCAAATGGCAGCAATTCCAAGTGCCCCAGCTACCACTCCTGCCAAACGAACTGATTGGTTAGACTGATCTAAGATTTGCCTCATAAAACCTTTCATAGCCTCAGGAAAGAGAGCGTAAAGAGCCCCTTCAATAACGATCGCTAACGCTAATGCCGAAAAAAAATCAACCATAGCACACTGGGCGTTAATCCACTATTTTCTTGACTTTCGACCATTAATATCGCCAAAAAATTTGAAAAAATCCGAGTCTGGTGAAAGCACCATTGTCGTCCCCTCTCCAAAAGCTTCACTGTAGGCTTCCATTGATCTGTAAAATTCAAAAAACGCCTCATCCTGTCCAAAGGCAGAATTTAAAATTTCCGTCTTAACGCCCTCGCCCATTCCTCGTTGAATTTGCGAGTCTTTTTGAGCGTCAGCCAGTATTACAGTTCTCTCACGATCAGCTCCAGCTTGTATTTTAGCCTTCAATTCGGCTCCTTGCGACCTAAGCTTGGCAGCCTCTGCAATTCTTTGCGACCGCATCCTGTTGTATACAGATTGAGATGTTGTCTCCGGCAGATCAGTGCGGCCAATTCGAACATCAATTACTTCAATACCAAATTGCGATGCCTGTTTTATCAACTGTTTGGTAATTAAAGCCATTACATCATCTCTCTTGTTTGACAACATATCCTGTAATAACACTTTACCGACCTCAGATCTTACAGCCGCATTTAGGCGGCCCCCAAATATTTGTCGAAAATTAGCATCGGTTTGGGCTGTTTTCAAAAATTCAAGCGGGTTTATTATTTTATATCGAACAAACGAATCTACATTTATGCGTTTTTGATCATTTAAAATTATTTCTTGAGCCGGTGGATCAAGGTCTAATATTCTTCTATCATAAAAAGTTACATCTTGAACAAATGGCAACTTTAATTTTAAACCGGGCTCCGACTCAACTCTTATTGGATTACCTAATTGCAGCACCAATGCCTGTTGCGTCTGGTGAACTGTAAAGAGTGAAGCTGAACCTACAATACCTAGCACGACTACTACGATACCGATAACCGCTAAAACAATTTTATTCATTAGTTTGCACCTTGACTACGTTTTTTTATTTCAGGTAAAGGTAGATACGGGACTACTCCAGGACCTCCCTGCCCTTTATCGATAATGACCTTTTCTGAATCTTTCAGAACTTGCTGCATACGTTCAAGAAAAAGTCGCGAGCGGGTCACTTGCTTGCCACCTTTGTAGGCCTCATACACAGATAAAAATCGCTTTGCTTCACCCTCAGCTTCCCGAGTGAGTTTCTCTTTATAGGCTGTAGCTTCCTGAATCATTCTCTCCGCTTCACCTTTAGCTTTGGGAATAATATCATTGGCATACGCTTGGGCCTCATTCTGTTGTCGTTCTCTGTCTTGCTTTGCCCGCTGAACATCGTTGAAGGCATCTATCACTTGTTTTGGTGGCTCAACCTTTTGTAATTTTACTGAATCTATAAAAACTCCTGCTCCATAACTATCCAATATTTTTTGCAGCACTTCGTGGGTCTGACTTTCAACTTGTTGGCGCTGTTTTGCTAGAGCGTCTTCCAGAGTATTTTGACCAATAATTTCTCTTATAGCGCTCTCCGAAGCAAGTTTTACGGTTTCATCAGGGTTTCTTATGTTGAACAAGAAGTCTGCTGCATTTTTAATACGCCATTGCACCTGATAATCTATATCTATTATATTTTGATCACCTGTAAGCATCAGACTTTCTTCAGGTATATCTCTTACACTCGAGTTTCTAGAAGTATTCGTCCCAATTTGACGAAATCCCACACTTGTGATGTTGGTATTTGTCACGTCCGGTCGAAAAACCTGACCAACCGGTGCTGGAAACCAATAGTTCAAACCAGGTGTTGTAGTTTTAACAAATTTTCCAAACAATAACTCCACGCCTTGCTCACTCGGCTGCACACGATAAAAACCAGTGCCTAACCAAATAACTGCGGCAACTAAGATCAAAAGTATTATACGACGTGGTCCGCCTTTACCGCTCGGAATGAACTTTTTAAATTTATCCTGGCTTCGTCGAAGCATCTCCTCAATATCAGGCGGCTGATTTCCAGAAGAGCCGCCGCCGCCCCAAGGTCCTTGACCTCCACCATTACCACCTGAGCCACCCCATGGTCCTCCGCGCTGAATATTCCAAAACATTTTTGTTTCCTCATCATAAATCAAAGTTTCAAGTAGCATCTTCGAACAACAGAATCATCTTTTGTAGCTTAGCCTAATGCCTTATAACCTGTTTGTACCACTCTTAACATGGTGTTACACGCTTAAATATTTTTTTAATCAATATCAACATATGTAGCTTAAATCAATCAGGAGACTAAGATATGTCGGAGATTACTTCAGAGCAAGTCCTCGAAGCACTAAAAACAATAAAAGATCCTGATAAGGGGGAAAATATTGTTGAACTTGGGATGATCTCCGGCCTTCAGATCAAAGAGGGGCACGTTGCATTCGGAATAGAAGTTGAAGCAGATCGTGGACCAAAACTGGAACCTCTAAGAAAACAAGCTGAAAAGGCGGTGCACTCGTTATCCGGAATTTTGACCGTGACGGCTGTTTTGACAGCCGAACGCGAGCCAACCAAACAGGAACAACCGGCAGGCAACAATGTAAATCCTGGACCAGCAACCTTCCAAAAAATGGATCTACTCGGGATTGATTCTGTCATTGCAGTAGCTTCGGGGAAAGGAGGCGTTGGAAAATCAACGACTGCTGTTAATCTTGCCCTAGCAATGGCCTCCAATGGGAAAAAAATTGGTCTCCTAGACGCAGATATTTATGGACCCTCAATTCCCTTAATGTTGGGGATTGACAAAAAACCATCACAGACTCAGAGCGGTCTCATTGCACCTCTTGAAAATCATGGAATTAAATGCATGTCGATTGGCTTTTTAATCGAAGAAAATACTGCAATGATTTGGCGTGGACCTATGGCTACCGGAGCTTTAGAACAATTAATCAAAGACGTAGCTTGGGGTGAGTTAGATTGCCTAGTAATTGACCTGCCACCTGGGACAGGCGATATACATTTAACAATGGCGCAGAGAATCCCATTAACCGGAGCCGTCATTGTTTCTACGCCACAAGACGTTGCATTAATTGATGCGCGGAAAGGTTTAAATATGTTTCAGAAGGTAGAAATTCCGGTTTTTGGTTTAATAGAAAATATGAGCTATTTTAACTGCCCACACTGCGGCAAAAGAAGCGAGATATTTAGCCATGGAGGTGCGAGGAAAGAAGCCGAGAAAATGGGAATGGATTTTCTTGGAGAAATACCATTAGATATTTCAATTCGAGAAACTTCTGATGGAGGAAACCCAATAGTAGCCTCGGACCCCTCGAGTCCACATTCCCTAAGTTATATACAAATTGCCAATAATATTTGGAGTAAAATTAAATAAACGATCGCAGGTTTGGTTTTTATAAAAAAAATCAATTAATTCACCGCAAAACGACAAAAAATTTATTTAATACAGGCTAGAATTTTTTTCTCTGATTCATCCCAACTGATATTACTGTCTTTAGGGATTATGATTTCCAACCTAGAATCTCGACGATAAGTAACAGGCTTTATCGATATTTCATCATTTACACGATCCAGTAACTTCCAATCTTGTCCAACTCGAAAAACACCCTTTATTCGTTGAAAGTTATTACCTCGGAAAAGACCCGATGGCCCAAGGCAATTTCTCAAACCTTTTAAATCAAAAATATCGATTTCTGAGAAAATCCAGCCTGATCCTATATATCCAGAATTCTCATTTACACTTCTACTAGGTCGGCGTGGGGAAACTTTATCAACTTTTAAAGTAGTTGATAAAGCATCGTTCTTATGAGCACCTAAGACAAATGAATGATGAGTAATATGTTTTTTGTTGTCTAAATATTCTAAGGGAATATTTCCATCACTAACGTGAGTAATTATTACTTTGGGGGGAAATAAATTTTCAGCCCAAGAGTAAAATTTTTTTAACTCCTCGGAGCTGACAAGATCAGATTTACTCGCAATTAAAATATCAGCCAGATGAATCTGATCGTTAAAAATATCAACTTTCTGTATTCGGGGGTCCAGTGCGAAGCGCGGGTCAACCAAACAAATTATTGAACCAATATCTAGCTCATTATTTAATGGATGATCATTCAACTCATCGAAAATACCAGCTGGATGACCTAAACCAGTAGGTTCAATCAGAATACGATCTGGTTTAGTAAGACTAAGTATCTCCTTTATAGCTGTCTTCATGGGAATATTAGCCACACAACACATGCATCCCCCTGGAATTTCACTTATAATAACGTTGGATCCATTATCTTTAAAAACAATTTGATCGACAGGAACATTTCCAAACTCATTAACTAAAATAGCCCACTTTTCCGTATCAGGTTTCCTTGATAACAAGGATGCAATGGCAGTAGTCTTTCCCACACCAAAAAATCCAGAAAACAAATTAGTCGGTATCTTTCCCTTAATTTTTTCTACTCAACCTTAGGAGTTAAAATTGCCTTAGAATGCCTAAAACTTATAAAGAATTATAAATTTTCTAAATTATAAACAAGCAATTCTTAAATTTCTTAAATTAATTTCTATCGAAATTTGTTTTATTCATATATAATTATTTGATGGGAGTACAAGAAAACAATAAAATTAAAATAACTCATGGTGGGGATCTGACCGCTGCGACCCGCGAATTCGGTCTGCCAGCAAAAGGTTGGATAGATTTATCCACAGGCATCAATCCCGTTAATTTTCCAGATTTAAAAGTTAAAGATCATTCATTCCGTATACTTCCGACTTCAGAACAAGTAACTAATTTATTGAAGGTAGCAGGTGATTTTTATCAGATACCAACGTCCATGAGCATCATTCCAAGTCCAGGGACACAAGCCGTACTTCAGCATATACCCAGACTCTTTCCAAAAAGAAAAGTTGCCATACTATCACCAACCTACAGTGAATATGAAAATACTTGGTCTCGATCTGGAAATGAAATTATACGTGCAGGAAATATACAAGAGCTAAAGATGGGGGATGTCGCTGTGGTGGTTAATCCTAACAACCCTGATGGAAGGCGGCATCAAATTGAAAGTCTTATTGAGATAGCAGAACATGTCGAAACTCTAATAATTGACGAAACATTTTGCGATCACTCCAGCGAAGTTAGCATAATATCCAAATTGCAAATGCAAAACATAATCGTATTACGGTCAATAGGTAAATTTTTTGGTTTGGCAGGCCTCCGATTAGGGTTTGTAATATCAAAAACCAATATTACAAACAGTATTGAGGAAATGCTGGGACCTTGGGCAGTATCGGGGCCCGCAATTGAAATTGGAACTCGCGCATTATTGGATAAACCATGGATAGAAAAGATGGATGGTATTTTAAGCATAAAAAGCAAAGAACTTGATAGTTTACTTACACGACAAAAGCTTAAAATCATTGGTAAGACCGTTCTTTTTAAACTTGTAGAGAGCAATAATGCCCAATTTATATACCAGACACTCGCAAAATCAGGAATACTAGTGCGAAAATTTAACGGTCAAAAAAATTGGTTAAGGATAGGTTTGCCGGGTATAAAATCAGAATGGCTCCAACTTGAAGCCATTTTGCATGAGTGTTCAAACGCTATCAATGATATGAGCAAATGATCCCGCTACATTGGCCACTTTGCAGCCTATATTATTTAAATTTTCTCCTCGGGCATTAGAGTTTTTAAATAATGGAGATGATTTATTATCATTCACAAGAGTACTATAATGAAATTCATGTGCTTTGAACATATCTCCAGAAGTTCCCAAAAAACTATCTTCAACTAATGTTAATAACCTATAGCCTAAATTTAATTTTGGAAGTTCAAACGAAGTTTTGACAGGAAGAAGCCCCAACATATTATGAGAAAAGCCATTTCGATCGATTAATTCCTCGCCTAAAACCATAAAACCTCCACATTCACCATAAATGGAAGCCCCATCTTTTGCAGCGGAACGCAATGAAGTCATAAAATTGGAATTGGCACTTAAAGCTTCTGCAAATAATTCAGGGTAGCCTCCCGGCAAATATACACTATCGACGCCCATGGGCAGCGCTTCATCAGCTAACGGAGAGAAAAAAGAAATTTTCACTTCATCTTTTTTCCATCCGTTAATTATATGATCATAAGAAAAATTAAATGCATTATCTCGAGCTATTGCAATATGCCCTCCCAAAGCCTTGAGTGGAGTAACCGGATCCGATTTATCGAGATCGGTTAGCATTCCCATTTTTAACTCTAACAATTCAATATCAATATTTTCTGATACAATTCGTGCTGCATTATCTAGCCAATCATCAATTTCTTTGATTTCAGATGCTTGTATAAGACCCAGATGCCGGTGATCTAGTTTCAGGCTTTCATCATTTGGAATACAGCCGAGACAAACAACATCAATCTGACCAAGAGACTGCCTTAAAATTCTCTCATGGTTTTTACTACTTACTCGATTAAAAATTACACCCGCTAGCACTATACCGTCCCGAAATTCTTTGAACCCTTGAATTATTGCTGAAATTGATGAGCCCTGACCTTTGGCATCGACTACTAAAACAATTGGTAAATTTAGAGCTTCTGCGACATCGGCAGTACTTCCTGTAGTCGTTGCTTGAGTAGTCAATGCTCCATCAAACAAGCCCATCACTCCCTCAAATATAATTATATCACTTTCTTGCCGACTTTCGTATAATAGCTGTTTTATCGTTGCGTCGCGCATAGCCCATAAGTCTAGGTTATTGCATGTCTTTCCTGTAGCCCTAGCATGATATGAAGGATCAATATAATCTGGGCCTATTTTAATACCTTTTATGCTCAAACCTTCTTTCTTATAAAATCGAAGTAGGCTAAGTGTCACGATAGTTTTGCCGCTGCCGGACATCGGCGCACCAACAACAAAACCTTTCGGAATATTCTTATTCACATCAAAACCAATCTAGCTTATTGCGAAAGTTAACAATTTCCCCAATGACTATTAGTGCCGGTGGCCTTAAACCCGCAGACACAATATCTTTGGAGCAATTATCTAATGTGGTTATTACTACTTTTTGATCTCTCATTGTCGCTTTGTATATGACGGCTACAGGTTCACTGGATGGCCTACCTGAAGCTTTTAATTTTTCTACAATTCTATCAATATGCGACATTCCCATAAAGAAAATTAATGCTGGGGAACCATCTGATAATGCCTTCCAATCAATATCGTCAGGCACAACTCCACTAGCATTATGACCAGTAACAAAAGTCACTGCGGAATTCGTGCCTCGTGTTGTCATGGGAATTCCTGCGTAGGCTAAACCTCCTACACCCGAAGAAATTCCCGGAATAATCCGATAAGGTATTTGTTCACTGACCAACCTCATACATTCTTCAGTTCCACGACCAAACATAAATGGATCGCCGCCTTTTAAACGCAATACTCGCTTATCTTGTTTGGCAAGTTCAACCAGACGATCCGTAATATCTCTTTGCTTTGGGGACGGTCTACCTCCGCGCTTACCAGCAAACTCAAGAATGACTGAGGTATCAGCAAAATTAAGAATGTCCTCACTTACTAAAGCATCATAAACAATAACGTCAGCAGATTGAATTCCATACAAGGCTAAAAGCGATAATAAACCGGGATCACCAGGACCCGCCCCTGCGATCCATACTGATCCCAATTTAAATTCTGGTGGATTTTTTAACAATGTTTTCATAAAGATTGTTCTAGCAGACTGGAGCCAAGTTGAAAAAGGTTATAAACTAAATTGATGAAAAAATCTCAGCGCCCACTAAGTATGAATGACAAAAGAGAGCTTCAACGCGGTTGGACCACGGGAGCATGCGCTACAGCGGCTGCGAAAGCCGCATTTATTGGCCTAATAACAAAAAAAATACCATCAAAAATACAAATTAACTTACCAGGTGGTCAAACTCCAATTTTTACGATCATCGATTATAAAATATCACATGATCAAACAATGGCCGCCATTATGAAAGACGCCGGCGATGATCCAGATGTTACGCATCGAGCCATCATAAGAGTTACTATTAAGAATGCTAATAAATTATCTTTTAAGTCAGGACCCGGTGTTGGAACTGTCACAAAACCCGGTCTACCGATCAAGATTGGAGATCCTGCAATTAATCCAGGGCCTCAAAAAATGATTATTTCTAACTTACAAGAAATAGCAGATAAATATCAACGGGATCTAAACCTAAACATCGAGATTTCGGTTGATGGAGGACTAGAATTAGCGAAAAAAACCTGGAACCCCCGATTAGGAATAATAGGCGGTATTTCTATTTTAGGAACTACGGGAATAGTAATACCTTACTCCTGTGCGGCTTGGATTGCCTCAATTCATCAAGGTATTGATGTAGCTCGAGCAACAAAAATTATTCATGTGGCGGCATGCACAGGAAGGACTTCAGAAGCGGCTGTATCTAAACTTTATAACTTTTCGCCAACAGCAATATTAGATATGGGTGATTTTATTGGCGGCACATTAAAATATTTAAAAACACATCCAATTCGAAAATTTACTGTAGCTGGTGGATTCGGAAAAATTACTAAATTAGCAGCCGGTCACATGGACCTTCATTCGAGTCGAAGTCAAGTCGATCCAAAGTTTATTGCTTCAATAGCAAGAAGCATAGGCAAACCTGAACACCTCTGTGACAAAATTAATAATGCAGAAAGTGCTGGGGATATACTTGAAATAATAAAAAATAATAATTTAACATTATGTGACAAGATCGCGGATTTAGCGAAATCTGTGATTCAAACAAACCTTGGAAATGATTTAATAGAAATAGAGGTCATTATATATGATAAACACGGTATAATGGTTGGGCGAGAACCATTCTAATTATGAGAAACATTATAAAAATATTAATTTTAGGGGGAATTCATGAGGCAAAACAGCTCGCATCAAAACTAACTAAACTACCAAACGTTAAAATAATATATTCGCTAGCGGGAAAAACCCAAAATCCTAATGTTCCAAACTGCGAAATAATAACGGGCGGCTTCGGCGGCATACAGGGGCTCTCAAGCTATATAAAAACTCTCGGATTTGATCTCGTTATTGATGCAACTCACCCTTTTGCGACACAAATCGCAAATAATGCCTATACATCATCCAAAAGAACCGGCACAGCTTACATCAAACTATGCAGGAAGCCATGGGAATCAGACATCATAAATTGGACATCGGCGATAAATCCAGAAGATGCTGCAAGAAAGTTAGCAAAAATGGGAAACCGTGTATTTTTAACTACAGGAATACATGCTCTCCAGCATTTTTCATTATTAGAAAACAAATGGTTCTTAATTCGGTTAATTGAGTCATCATCTTCGCTGCCATCATTGCAAAATTTTGAGGTGCTTTTAGACCGCGGACCTTTTGAACAATTAGAAGAGCTAGAACTTCTCAAACGTAATAGGATCGATACGATTGTCTCAAAAAATAGTGGGGGTAGTTTCCCAGAAAAGTTGGAAGCATCTCATAAACTTGGGATTCCTATTTTAATGATCGAACAACCGGCGCCCCCTCGAGGAACATTATTGTATTCTTTGGAAGAAACTATTAGCTGGCTAAATAACAGATTTAATCTTAACTATAGAATAGATTAGACGAACCCTTATTTGGGTCTTAAGATATGTTTGTGATCCTTCGTGTAGAGCTTGCTATCTATAAAATCTTGCGCACCAAAAACATCACCAACCAAAATTAGTGCCGTTCGTGTAATTTTTTCTGCGCGGACTTTCTCTCTAATGTTCGATAACGTACCAAATAATATTTTTTGATCAGGCCAAGTTACTCGATAAGCAATACATACAGGACAGCTTTCACCGTAATGAGGAAGAAGATCTTCTATCACTTTTTTTAAATTTCTAATTGAAAGATGTATTGCTAAAGTCGCTTTAGTTGCACCCAGCCTCTTGAGATCTTCACCCGCTGGCATCGCCGAAGCTTTGCCGCTTGTCCGAGTAATGATTACAGTCTGGGAGATTTCAGGTAATGTTAATTCTTGTTTTAGCTCAGCTGCGGCGGCTGCGAAAGCGGCAACACCCGGTGTCACATCATATTTAATTCCAAGCTGATCCAATCTGCGCATTTGTTCAGCAATAGCACCATAGATGCTAGGATCACCAGAATGTACACGCGCGACATCAAAACCCTCTAACGAAGCTTCCTCCATTTTATGGATAATTTGATCAAGATGCATCGGGGACGTATCTATAATTTGAGCCCCGATAGGTGCCGACTCAGTTAATTCAGCAGGAACTAACGATCCCGCATACAGGCAAACTTGAGAAGTTTCTATATACTTTAATCCACGCAGTGTTATTAGGTCTGCGGCTCCTGGCCCCGCACCGATAAAATGTACTGTCACTAAATAAGATCCTTTTTATTGCTATAACCTCGCGGGGTATACATATGCTTACTTTGATTATTATATTGTAATAATTTGGACTGACTACTGCCAATAACAACAATCGTCAGCATATCAATTAATTTAACATCTAATTCAGACAGAGTTAGAAAGGAAATCTTCTCATTGTTACGGCCTAAATTTTTTCCAAGAGCCACCGGTGTTTCAGGATCTCGATATTTTAAGATTATATCTTTGGCTATACCAAGCTGCTCTTTTCTCTTTGCAGATACTGGGTTATAGAGTGCTATAACAAAATCACCCTCAGCAGCAGCAACTAGCCGCCGCTCAATTGCACCCCAAGGGGTCAATAGATTCGATAATGAGATTGTGCAAAAATCATGGCCAAAGGGAGCCCCAACACGGGCGGCGATCGCTTGAAAAGCTGAAATTCCCGGAACTACTCGCACCTCGAGCCTCTGCCAAGCTTCTCCCCCCACTTCAGTCATGCTTCTATCTAAATTCTCAAAAACTAAAGAAGCCATTGCATATATCCCAGCGTCACCGCTCGAGATTAACGCCACATTCTTCCCCTCAGAAGCTAAATCGAGCGCTTTAACCACGCGGTCATTCTCTTGACCTAGAAGAAACCGATGTTGAGATTTATCATCAGCTAAAGAACCAAGCAGATCGAGGTAAAGAGAATAACCGACAAGATCAGACGCCTTTGCAATTTCATTTGTTGCTTCAGGTGATCGCCAAATAGCAGAACCTGGGCCTATACCAATGACAGAGAGACAACCGCGCGCCCTTCCGATAGCACTCGGATCTATTATTTTTTTTGCTATGGCCACCGCGCAAGTCATTCCACTTCTAACTTGTTTGGGAACAATCAATTCGCCATCAGATCCCGCCGCAGACAAAGCAGAAGCCTCACTAACGCTATGGGAGCCAACTACAGAAAAAACATATTTCGAAGGATCTGACACCTGAGAGGTCTTACTATCCAATTCTTTTGCAGTAAATAGCCTTAAAGGAACTTCTAAAGTAGTAGAGAGTTCACTTATTGCTACCTCATCTTCCTTAATTTCAATTGTCGAAATACACGCAATCGACTTTTTATTAAGATTATATTCAGAGAAAATATCATTTATGAATGCGAAAAGCTCACTTGAGTCAACTCCTCGCTCACATCCTATTCCCAGAGACAGAACACTTGGACAAAAAATAGTTTTCTTTAATCCTTCAGTTTGTGCCTTGTAAGAAATCATTAATTCGTGTCTGGCCTTTTTAGAAAACTTGATCCCTGCCCCAAATAACCAGTTTTTATCTAAGTCATTACTAGTCTCATCACACAGGTTAACGCTTCCCCCATTTAGGAGATCAGCCATTATAACCTTTATATTTTCTCTCCCAATTATTTTCCAACCTTTTGGCGGTGCATCCAATGAAACTCCAAATCTTAAATCACCAGCGGTTGTTATAGAAAGGTTGCCTCCTAATATTGAGTTCAGCCTGCGGCCAATTTCATTCGCACCCCGATGACCGCCGAGCAAAGGAATAATTGACTTCCCATCTTCAGATAAAATAAGTACGGGAGGCTCGCTAAATTTATCATTCAGCAATGGAGCAAGGGCTCTTATTATAATCCCAGTTGAGAGAATGGCTATGATCGGACGCCCATCTGAAAATAACGTCTTTAAATGTTTTATCGTTTCTTGAAAATGCACATCTGCGTCTGATACACGGCCAAAAAGGCCATGAATCTCAGCTCCAAGTAAATGAGACCGCACCTTGCGCGCTAGGCCTGCACTGGTCTCATTTATTGATATAATAACTGGCGAACTTTCTATCATAACTCTAAAACCTCACCGCTTCGCCGAATTATAATAATTGAAAAATAAGGCGCATGGTTATCCTTAATCTCAGATAATTCTTTGATACACTGATTGGCCATAGTCGCTCGTTCGATATAGTGAGCATTTTCGATAAGCCCAAGACTAATGATAACCCGTTTAACTTTATTTAGATGTGATCCAACTTTAATAATTATAGACACATCCGTTTCTAATATCTTCTGTCTTAGAACTAATTCATCTAACGGTGCCGGAATTACCATAATCAGGTCATTTCGCGCGCCAATTGGCAATCCTAATTCAGCAGAGCTCGCTGAGATAGATGTGATTCCCGGAATAATTTGAATTTCGTATTGATTTGATAATCTAGAATACAAATACATAAACGAGCCAAAAAAGAAAGGGTCACCCTCACACAATATTGCGACTGACTTTCCATTTTCAACAGCATTACTAATTGAAACTGCCGCCTTGTTATAAGCTTTTTGTGCTGGGTATCTGTCGGCTACCATGGGAACTGAAATTACAATCTCCTCAATATTTCTGTTTAAATATTGGGCGGCAATAGCTCGGACCATGCTTTCTCCGTGCTCCAACGCGGGATAAGCGACAACATCCGCTACCTTTAGGACTTTCAGTGCCTTTAATGTTATTAGATCAGGGTCTCCCGGTCCAATTCCAACACCCCATATTCTGCCATTAACACTCAAGGTTTTAATGCTTTAAATTGGGTCACGGGTTTAAGGGGTTCCCAATTTCGGAATTGACCTAAAGGCTCTGCTCTAGAAATATCAATTTTAACCAACTCGCCCCCAAGTTTGTCATGCATATCAATCAAACGCTGTTCACCCTCGATCGTAACTGCATTCGCAACAAGCCTCCCTCCAGGCTTTAAGTTTTGCCAGCAATATTCGATAACTCCCCCAGATGTTATTCCGCCACCAATAAAAACGGCGTCCGGTGAAGGTAATCCAATTATTTCCTTTAAAGCGTCACCAAAAACCACATTTAATTCAGGAACACCTAATGCCAAAGCGTTTGAGTTAATGATACTGAGCCTATCAATATTACGCTCAACAGCATAAGCTCTCATGTTAGATTGAGATCTCAACCATTCTATGCAAATTGAACCACATCCTGCTCCAATATCCCAAAGTGTTTGATTAGGTAGGGGGCATAATGCTGATAAAGTAATTGCTCTTACCTCGCGTTTAGTTATTTGGCCATCATGTTGAAAAACCGCATCAGGTAATCCAGGTGTGCGTGATTTAATTACCGTTCCCTTGTCTGGCAAACATTCAATAGCAACCGTGTTCAAATTAGAAATATTCAAATTGTTCCATTTCGAAGCACTACTCTCAACACGAGATTCACTCGCACTACCCATATCTGAAAATACAGTAATAATACTTTCTCCAAATCCCAACTCACTGATAATTTCTGCAAATCTTTGTGGTGTTTTTTCATCAGTGGTTAAAATAATAAGTTTATTACCTGGTAATAAAAAAGAGATAATTCTCTCATTTTCTAGTCCATGAACAGTGAGGCATTCCGTATCCGACAGCGACCAAAGCATCTTGGATGCTACTAGAGAAAAAGCTGAAGGCGTAGGAATTACTTTAACATCTTCTGTTCCATAACGCTTGCATAAGGATGCTCCAATACCAAACCACATAGGGTCGCCACTGGCTAAAATAACTACTCGCTCGCCCTTTAATTTATCAATTTCTTTAAAACTCTGTTCTATCGGAGATTCCCAAACATTCCCTTTTTTACCGACCAACTCAAAATGTCTCTTACCACCAAAAAGATGCTTGGCTTCATTTATTGCATCTTTGGCATCAGATCCCAAGCCCAGAAAACCATTTTGCCCAATACCAATTATAGTTAGCCAACTCGTCACTGCTTTTCTCCAAGAAGCATTGCATTTATCGCAGCAGAAGCTATTGGCGACCCGCCCCACCGACCTTTTAACGACACAAAAGGGATCCCATAGCTGCTATTACATAATTCTTCTTTAGCTTCAGTTGCTCCAATAAATCCGACCGGAAAGCCATAAATAACTGAGGGACGAGGACATTCTGGATCTTTAAGCATATCTAATAAGTGGAATAGAGCCGTTGGAGCATTACCAATAATTATTATAGCACCCGCGAGATATGGCTTCCACAATTCAACCGCAGCAGCAGATCGAGTTGTTTGCAATGAATTGGCAAGATCAGGAAGCCTTTTATCTTTAATGAAACAATAAATCTTACATTTTTCAGATAACTTGTCCGACATAATGCCAGCTGCCACCATATTAGAGTCTACAATTATATTTTTTCCAGAATCAAGCGAATCTTCCGTTGCCTTAGCTACATCGCCTTGCCAAACGATATGATCTGCAATCTCTGGCAATGCCATTGAATGAACAACACGAATAACTAAATTGCTTAGGTTATTTGGAAAACGAGAGAGATCTATTTCTTTTGCAATCATTTCAAAAGATGCTTTATATATTGCGTCAGGATCTTTTAAATATTTCATTTTAAAAAGCTGATTTAAAGCATTGAGCGAATGCTTTAATTGGCTTAAGTTTAGTGGGGCAAATGATCATGTTTTTCATTCTCGCTTTTTTCAATCGTTTCTTCTAAAACTTGTTCACGATATCCACATTCCATGCAGTTCATATTGCCATTGTGCCTTATTATTTCCTTTATTCTTCGTTCAAGAGAATTAACAACCTCTCGATAAGCATTGATTGGTTTTGCGATTATATAGTCAATGTCAATTGGTCCCTCTCGTTTTATTTTAATTTCTTCGTGAATCATAGAAATATAGGACCCACCATATAAAAAATATGGAAAAATAATAGCGCGCTTATATCCAATCTGGGACACTCTTCTTAAGCTACTTCTGAGATTAGGGGATGCATCCTCCAAATAACAAGCCTCTCCCCACGCAAAGCCCATTCCTTCCCATATCATACGACACATTTTATAAGCATTTGCATTTATTCTAGGCTCATCAGAACCCTCACCAATTAAAATCAGGGTTGATTGATCACGAGACACAGCGTTAATAGCCGTAGACTCAGCTTCTAAAATACTTTTTTCTGCCGCAAGAAGAATATTGCTATCTACTTCTGTTATACTAGCTAATTCAAGCTTTATATTATTTGGGTTATAATTTAAAAAGAAAGAGCCCATAATTTCTTCAATTTTTTCTTTTTTTGAAGCAGACATAACAAGCATTACTGGTAAAATAATTATGTGCTCCAAGCCAAGCTTCAATAAATGATTAATTCCAGTTTGTATATTATTATCTAATGACTCCAACCATGATAAATGGGTAATGAACTCTGGCATACGTGAACAGAGATCAAGTTTTAGGGTCGTCAAGGTCGTCAATTCATCACTATCTAGATCTCTATTTCCGCACAATAAAATACCTATTTTCATTTGTTTGTTCAACTTTATTAATTGCGATAAATATAACTATGAAAACAAAATTTATTTCAGTAAATTAGTTATCAATAAAAATTACAGTGTGCCAAGAGTTCGAGTAATATAGCGCGTCACACTATAGAATTGACCATATTATGCAAGGCTGGTAATACCCTTTATTATGCTGGAACCATGTATTTTTTCGATATTACTACTTGCCATTTTAATAGATGCTCTTGTTGGTGATCCAGATTTTATATATCTGCGATTAAAGCACCCTGTTCAGCTTATGGGATTGATGATAAGTTATCTAGATAAAAAGCTTAACAAACAATATCAAAATAGCTTTTATCAACGTATTAGCGGCATAATTTTAATAATTTTGTTATTAATTCTAAGTGCGCTTTTTGGATTAGTTCTAAAAAATATTTTTAATCTGATTCCTCATGGATGGATTTTGGAGGCTTTTATTATTTCATCAATGATAGCGGCTAAAAGTTTATATCAACACGTAAAATCTGTTCAAAATAGTCTCGAGACTAGCACCCTCGATGAGGCACGTTTGGAAGCCTCCAAAATTGTGGGGCGTAATACTAAAAACTTGGATAATCATGGGGTCGCTCGATCGGCCATTGAGTCTTTATCAGAAAATTTCTCAGATGGGATTATAGCTCCAATATTCTGGACAGTTATCCTTGGATTACCCGGAATACTAGCCTACAAAATGTTAAATACAGCGGATAGCATGATAGGCCATAAGAATCATAAATATATTTATTTTGGCTGGGCGTCAGCTCGACTTGATGATATTGCTAATTTTATACCTGCCCGAATTTCTGCCTTGTTATTTTGTATAGTTGCGAGCTTCAGCGGAAGAGCAGCCTTTATCAGGTCTTTCAAAGCCATACACAACGATGCAAAGAAGCTAGACTCAATAAATTCAGGCTACCCAGAGGCCGCCATGGCAGGCGCATTAAACCTTATACTGGCAGGGCCACGCCTTTATAGTGGAGAGGATTTTAAAGGAAATTGGATAGGAGACTCGGTCAAAGGAAGTACTTCTAATGCAACACATAAGGAGATAGGAAAAGCTCTATCACTTTATACAAAAGCTTGTATACTATCTTTCTTGTTAGTCACTTTGATTACCCTATTTTTTATGGAAAGATGTTAACAAATTAATCAAATTAAAGTAAT
>JADHRD010000035.1 GCA_016777585.1 Rhodospirillales bacterium
AGGGTTGCTAAAGAATTAAAAACTGCTGGAGTTCATATTCTCGGCATTAAGGATATGGCTGGAATTTGCAAACCAAACGCAGCAAAAATATTAGTCAAGGCTCTAAAAGAAGAAACTGGGCTTCCTATTCACTTCCATACACATGACACAAGTGGCATAGCATCAGCAAGTGTTCTAGCAGCTATTGATTCTGGCGCAGACGCAGTAGATGCAGCGATAGATTCAATGAGTGGATTGACATCTCAGCCCAACTTAGGAGCTATCGTAGAGGCTCTTAAAAATACAGAGAGAGAAACATGCTTGGATACACAAGCACTTGCCGATATCTCAACTTATTGGGAACATGTAAGAACTTTATACTCGAATTTTGAAGCAGAATTTCGATCAGGAGCCTCAGAAGTATACTCTCATGAAATACCAGGTGGTCAATATACCAATTTAAGACAACAAGCCAGGTCATTGGGTATAAATAAAAAATGGCCTCAAGTTGCAAAAACCTATGCAGAAGTTAATCAAATGTTTGGAGATATAATAAAAGTAACTCCAACATCCAAGGTGGTTGGAGATTTAACTCTTTTTATGATTACCTCGAATATTTCTAAGGAACAAATATTAGATCCTAATACCGAGATTGCTTTCCCAGATTCAGTAATTCAATTATTTAGAGGTGAGTTAGGGCAACCATATGGAGGTTTCCCAGAGGGCCTCCAGAAAAAGATACTCAATGGGAACAAAGCCCTAACGGTGAGACCCGGATCGATCTTAGATGATATTGATTTAAAGCAATCAAAAGAAGAGGTCGAAAAGATTGTTAACCGCTCGATAAGTGACCAAGAACATGCGTCTTACCTTATGTATCCAAAAGTCTTTTGTGATTACTCAACACATATGGAAGAATTTGGCGATGTCAGCAAAATTCCAACCAAAGCCTACTTTTATGGAATGGACGTGGGCGATGAGATAGCAATAGAAATGGAACGAGGAAAAACCTTGGCTTTACGTCTTCTGGCAGTTGGTGACCCAGCAACTAATGGTCAAAGAACTATTTTCTTTGAATTAAACGGGCAACCCCGATCGGTTCGCATTCATGACAGAAATCAAGTAGAAAATAGTCAAATGAATAGTGTTGCTGAGAAAAGCAATCCGAACCATGTTGGGGCACCAATGCCGGGCATAGTATCAAACATACGTGTAAACGCAGGCGGACAAGTTAAAAAGGGAGACCAACTGCTATCAATTGAAGCAATGAAGATGGAAACAGCCATTAAATCGGAACGCGACGGGATAATAAAAGAATTACTAGTTACTGAACAATCGCAAGTTCGTGGAGGCGACCTCCTTATTATATTTGAAGATTAGAGCTTAAAAAAATCTCTGATTAATAGTTTTTATAATCTACTTCTCTAATTTCTTTTGGTTGATACCTTCGCGAAAAAAATAAATGAGCATTTGAATCTAATCTGCTAGTACAACAATGAAAAACATTGCCTCGCTTTGAAAAAAGTCCACTAAATTCACCGCTGGATTTCTCGCCTAAAAAAGCCCCTAACTCTCCATTAAAAACCCTTAAGACAGTCTTGCCTATTAAGCATCAGATATTCTATTACGTTATATCAATATAAATCTAATAATTGTTAAGGTTTATTTCTTTAGTACCACCCAAGTGTATATACTGTAAGCATTTGATCATGGTGAGACGATCCTCAACATCCATTAGGTGCTTTGATAAACTATTATCTGTTAAACGAAGAACTCCAAGTTCTGAAGAACTCGATTCTTTGTCATCAATAATAGATTGAATATCATTTCTATATAACTCCCACGTCTTAATATATTTACCCCATTTCCCCCGATAAGTTGCATTCACATGATCAACAATTTTTATTGGATCCGCATTGATCTTTTCCACCGTCGGATATACTAGGCAAGACTCAATTTTTTCTATTAAAGTATAATTTTTAAGTTGTTTAAACTCGGTCGCATTAAGCGAAAGCCCCACAATGCAGGCTATCAAACCAAAGCCTATAATAGTTGGGCCCAATAAAACGATTATTATTTTTGATTTTAGCGACATAGGCATATTTACAACCCCAACTCTCATCAAGAGAAAAAGAATGTACGCCTTCACCAATTTAGTCTTTTTTAATAAAAATATATAATTAAAGGGAATTAAAACTTTGTTAACAAACCGTGGGCCGGATAAATTTAAATACGCATCCGAGAAATTACTTTTAATACACTTTTAAAATTACTTTTTTATCATCTTTATATATATGATTTAATGCCAAAATAGCACCTCTTAACATGTCTTTAAACTTGTTGCGTTACCTTTGAATATAAAAATAATACTTGGTGGTTAAATCAGTGAAGAAGCGAAGTAAAATTGGCCGTAAAAGTGGTGATTTTAAAAAAACCGTAATTTTGGACGAAGAAAATAACTCCAATAGTCGTATTAACAAAAATACTATGACTAGTCGGAGAGCCAAAGCTGTCGCGATTAAGGATGCGAGCCAGAGTGGTAAAATACCAAAAATTATTGCCACTGGCGAAGGGACCTTCGCGGATCAGATACTTCAAATAGCTTGGGCAAATAATATTAAAGTAAGAGAAGATGCTGACTTAATCGAAATTTTATCAGCAATAGATATTGATAGCGAGATACCTATTGAAACTTTTGCCGCGGTTGCAGAGATTCTTACCTATGTATATCGCGCTAACGGAAATATGAAATTAAACGAAAATATAGAAAAAGAGATGGAAAAAAAATAATGAAAAATAATGATATTATTAAATTAATCTCTGATATTGAGACAACAATAATTAAAATAGAGACTAATGTTGATCAGAAAGAGGTTATTGTTTTATCAACATTAAACTCAAAAATACAAAAATTATATAACCATATAGAATCTGGTAACAAAAAAATTACCAGTGATTCAAAAAATAATTTTAAATCATTAATAAACGTCCTTGTAGATAAATTAAACGAGATAGAGAACAATACTATAAAGAAACACAAACTATTTGATGTTCAAAATACTATGACACCTCAATCTGCTGCTCACGCTTATAAAAAATAAACATAAGATAGGAAAATAATGTCATTGGATAAGCAATAATGGATCTAGATACGTTCAGTTATTTAAAATTTTTTTTCGCGCTAATTTTTGTGTTAGGACTGATTGGGGCCTTAGCGGTTTTAGCAAAACGGTTTGGCATAGGAAATAAAGGACCGCTTTTTAATAAAAAAGATAATACTTTGTCAATAATCGAAACGCTGCAGCTTGACTCAAAACGAAGAATTGTAAGAGTTAGACGAAATAGCGCTGAATACCTAATCCTCTTAGGTATCGGCACTGACATACTTCTAGATACTCAGCATAGTCATAACTCAGAAAATATTAGTCAGGGATCTGAAATCTTAAACATAAATAATAATAACAAAGGGTTGGATATTTCTGAATGAAAATAGCATGACCAAATTTCACATAAGATTTCTGTATAAATCAACAAAATTAAGTTTTTTTGCAATATCGATTTTTATTGCTTTATCAATTTTTTTATCTGACGTCGCAATTGCTCAGTCTTTTTCCCTAGACTTGGGACAAGGCGGGTCAACTGCCACCGAAAGGCTAATTCAGCTATTTTTGCTCGTGACGGTAATGGCTTTAGCACCATCCATACTGGTGATGACCACTTCATTTATAAGAATTGTAATTGTGTTATCCTTTCTAAGAACAGCGATGGGCGCTCAGCAGACACCTCCAAATCAAGTCATCATGGCTTTGGCACTTTTTTTAACTTTTTTCATAATGGCTCCAACATTTGAAAAAGCTTGGGAAGATGGCGTTAGACCATACATCGATGGTCAGATTGATGAACGTGAGGCATTTGAGAAAAGTCTAGAGCCATTAGAAATTTTCATGCGAAAATTTGTTCGCGATCAAGACCTACGATTATTTTTGGATATTGCAAATATACCAGAGCTTGAGAGTCGAGAGGATATTCCTATAAAGGTTCTTATTCCCGCTTTTATAATAAGTGAACTAAGAAGGGCTTTCGAAATTGGTTTTCTTGTTTTTATACCGTTTCTCGTAATTGATATGGTTGTTGCTTCAGTTCTAATGTCCATGGGCATGATGATGTTACCACCGATTATAATAGCGCTACCATTTAAAATAATTTTCTTTGTTCTGGTAGATGGTTGGTTTTTAATAGTTGGCAGTTTGGTTCAGAGTTTTGGTGGCCTGAACAATTGAGCAATAAAATTAATTAGCTAAACTGAGTTTATTTTGTTTCAGTCTTTTACGATAGCTTACCATAAAATTTTTAAAATTACTGACCAACTTCACACGACTCGATATCGTTCGATAATCTATTAAACCTATACTATCAGGACTTGCTATTAAACGAAATGCATCTTTAAACGGTGTTGTATCCATTTCTTTCAGGTAATCTTTATTTAGGCGAGTTATTCCTCGATTATTCCCACTGTAGGCCAACGCCACACCATAATTAAGCACTAACTGAGCCTGGCGTTCATCTAGCTTTCGCCCCGGCCCAGCACCAGAAGTTTTTAAAAGACGTTGCAATGAGTTAGCGGCTTTTGGCCAATCTCTCCCCCAAAATATTTCAGTTCTCATAAGGTCAGCCTCGCGACTTTCATCATTTTCCAACGGAGTTAATGCGTCTTTGAAACGCTTAAGCTCTATTAAGGCCCTTGAATTAATATAACGTCTTTGTTGACTATTTGACGCCGAACCTACCTTTGTTTTGGCAAGAATATCAACTGCTTTTTCTGGCTCCTTATTAAGCACATAAACATTTGCCAATTGCCCCGCAACCCTTGCCTTTTCATTCCCCTTAAGGCGAAATTCTACTTGTTGCAATAACAGCTTTGAGGCTTGTCCAAGAAGGTCTACTTTTGTCAATCTAGAAGCCAGTTTTCTAATCATTTCGTCGCCTTCGGCGCCCGATGGTGTAAGCTCTTTAAACTCCTCAAAAAGTGCAAGCGCTCGTATAGGCGCTAATTTATCAGCCTCATCATTTAAATAAAGCTCAATAAAAGCTGACTCCATTTCTTGCGTTAAGGTAGCGACCTCTTTTCGTCCACTAAAATTTGAAACTGCTGATCTTAGTGTCCTTAATCCTTTCCGATATTTACCAACTTGATTGTATAAAATTCCTAGTCTGCTTAGGAGATTAAATTCAAAGTTACCACCTCTCCAAATATACCTCAGTTTCTCAAGTTCACGAATAGCCGTTTCCGGTTTCATTTTTTTTAAATCTAAAAGCAAGTCAGTCCTCTCAATAATCGATTCAGCAATACTTGGAAAATGAGTTCCCTTTTCGACCGCTTGCCACGCTTTCACAGCACCTTTAAAATCACCAGCTTGTTTTTTTAATCTTCCTTCTACCAGAGCTAGTTGATCAATTTCCTGCGGCTTCAAACTCTCTTTAGCCAAAGAACCAAGATGTTTTATTCCCGAATTAACATCGCCCACTGCAATATCCGCTTCAACTGCCAATATCCCTACTTTGACTTTGACCGGCCTAGGGTAGGCATTAAATATATTACCTTTTTTACTCAGAAACTTAGCGGAATTCTCGATGTCTTCGCCAGCGGTTAATTTTGCCGCTGCACGCCAAAAATTTCCCTCATCTGTATCTCCCATACTAGGATGCATCAACATTTTCAAAGCTTCGGTATTTCTTCCAATCATAAAATTAGTTGCACCGCTAAGCAAACGGTACTTTCCAGTGAGATCTATATCTGGATTCTTTGCCTTGATAACTTTCAGAACACCATTCGCCTCATAACTATATCCATTACCAAATAAAAATATCGCTAAATCCATTCTTGCTTTATCTTTTTCGGGTCCTTTCACTCGCGATAAGCGATCTAATATTTTTCGTTTTGTGAAATAAAATTCACCCGGCTTTTGACGCCTAATACTTCTCCATGTTCTTATCGTGAAAATCCGTGATAGAGCTTGTATTGTTTTACCTTTAGCTTTTGCCATGCCCTTCGTCGAGAGAGCTAGACGACTTGGTGAAAATATCTCAACATTTTGTTGTTTAGACCTAATAGTCAAATCATCGATATTTGGTTTGATAACAATTCCCTGCGCAGATTCTAAAATATTTAATTGTGGATATTGGTAGTTTCTAATGATACCTGTTGCCAGTGTAATAACTGGGATTACGAATAAGTTATCGTAAACTTTTGTATCCTTAAAATAGATAGGTTCGCCAGCGTCGCGGATAGTCGCAAGAAGTCGAGGACCTGTTTTTGTTAATTTTGCACTTAAATTAATTGGGGTTTCTGGCTTCATAAGCTGTTTCTTGAAATCAAAGATCCATGCGAAACCATCTCTCCGAATAGTTGGATTTACCCCCTCAACTGTTACCAAACGAAGAATTGTTGAAGTATCAGATGGATCTTGTGTTATCGACTTTAGAGCGAGACCACCTTGATCTTTTAATTTACAAATATCTACTTTCTGTGCTTTATCGAAAACCATCCATAAGTTTCCTGCTCTTCGAAAAACAGCTGCAGCGACAGGTCCAGGCCAGTCGACTCTCAACGAAATATTTTTAATATCATCAGCGGTAATTTTTTTCTTAGGCTTTGGTGTTGGAGCGCAAGCAACGTCTTTAAGAAGTTTTTGTTTTAATTTATTCTCTTTTTTCTTTGAGTTTGGCGCAGCCTTATTAGAACCTTTAGTTATTTTTGACTTCTTTACAGATGGCGATACAGTTGTCTGGTCTTTTGTTTTCTGAATATTTTGAGCTAATCTAAACTGACCTTGAATATTATCAATGCTACTTACAAACGTATTTGATATTTGGGGCCTTCTAATCTGAGAATTGGTGATAGCCGCTTGTTTCGAGGTAAAACTACTTTCGCGGTTATTTGAGATTTGTTTGGAATCAAAGATAAGAGAACTTAGTGCTTTAATAGGTGGAGCGTCATTCAGGTCAGTTGGATTTGAAACATCAACAACTATTTTAGATCCACTTCGAAAATGTTTAAAATTGGAGGTTGAGGGAATAGATAAACTAACTATTGTGTCACTTTCTTTTATTAAAGAAATTGCACCCTTAATGTTTCTTAAGTTTTTTTGGTTTATCGGACGTAACTCGATATTTGCTTTTGCTCTAAATACCATCTTAAGCAAATTCTTTTTTTTCTCCAAAGAATAAGGGACTTTTTTTCTCCAATCAAATACAATTCGATTATATGAGGGATAGGTCCCTATTCTTATTGCAACATTCTTTATTTTGTCTCTCTTGGTGCTTATTTTATTTGTGATTTTATATTGTAGTTCTTCTCGAATTACTTCTACTATGACCGTTCTTCCACTTGAATAATAATTATGGCTAAAATCACCTAATAGTGGAAAAGTTAAAGTCTTGCCGTTATCTTGTAAGCTCGGCATACCAATGTATTTTTTTAAAGTCTTAACTGCACTTGTATAACTTGACTCAATAGGTCTTGAAAATTGAATAATTAATTGTCGTCCACTTAATCTTGCAACAAAAGGTACCGGAGCTGGCCAAGTAAATATTATCTTGCCAACACCATCGACATCCTTAGCACGAATGCTAACTCGATCAGCAACTGCCTCAAAACTAAATAGTAATACAAATAATAAAAACCCAAAGTGCAATAATCTGCGGTTATTTAGGCTTATTTTAGAGATAAAAATTTCCATTTATTTTTTCCGTCCAGATGCAGAAATAATGATGTCAACTCTCCGTGATAGAATTTGACGCTGAATAGAATCAGCTTTTTTCAAATAAGAATTATGTGCATTTCCGAAGCCATAATTCATAAGATCGCCCTTATAACCAGCTTTGCGTAATGAATTTCCGACCGTTATGGATCTAGCAAGAGACAACTCCCAATTTGATTCATATTTTGCATCCTTAAAATTTTTTTCGTCTGAATAACCATTTATGCCAATACGATTTTTTACATTTCCCAGCAATCCACCCAGTGTAAATAATGGCTCTTGCGCCGCTAACTTAAGCGCTGCAGAATTTGAATTAAAAAGAAGCGAACCTGGTAAGGAAACTACCAACCGATCCTCAAGAAGAGTCAACTTGCTTCCTTTTAACGATTGCGAGCGCACGACCTTTTGCTCAAGAACGGCCTGCAAATAATCCAAATTAATAGCTTGGGACTGCATTTTAAACGCAATTTTCTTTTCAGGCTCAACAGCTTCCTTTATAGTTTCATCACTCGGATTTAGCGCTTCGGTAAGAGCATCTACCATTTCTTTCCATCTTTCCGCTGTAACGTTCGAGATTGAAAATAGCATAACAAAAAATGTAAGCATTAGTGCCACTAAATCTGCAAATATTACTAACCAGTTTGTTGATAATACTTTTCTTTTTTTGGGCTGAGGCGCTTGTACAAATTTAGTCATCTAATTTCCTTTTTTTATAGGACTTAAGAGACGAGCATAAAACTTTTTTGCGTCTGCTGGCGTACGGACATAAAATTCGAAAATAATTTCACCATTTTCAATTGCGCCCAAACCTATTGAAATTGAGTCGGGTGGAGCACCTCGGCTTAAAAGCTGCCTAACAAATGCTCCAGCTCTGGCCATGGCAAGTGTTTGAGTGACCGGCAGTTCTCCGCTGGGCTCAATTGGGCTGCCTACAATAAACTCCATATCAAATTGAAATCCTGGAGGGCGACTGCTCAAAGCTGATATTATTCTATCTATTAGGTCCCTTTGCGATGTCTTAATAGTAGCCTTGTCATTCTCGAAAAGAGCCTCGGCCCCCAATTGAATACGAAGTATTTTTCCGGTTTTTAGTTCTTCAATTTTTTCCACACCAATAGTTTTTAAAAATAAATCGTTTAATTTTTGGATAAACGCCTGGCCTGGACTATCCGCGCCCCGATCGCTATCAGATAACTCGGTTCTTAATTGGAGGCTCTCCATAACCGCATTAGATTTTTCCTGATCAACTGTTGATATAGTAACGAGTAAAATAAAAAATGCTAAAATCAGAAGGTATATACTCACAAATTGCAGTATTGTATTATCCTGTCTTTCAGGATTATCTCTCTTTGGTTTTATATTATTTATATCCATTTTTTTGACTTTTCTACGTGCCAGAGTCTGGAAGGTTTCGGATACGTGTCAATTCGACAGTCATTTCCTTCGCCCTTTCCGGATTCATTTGTGCCATAATCGGAGCCAACTTTCTCTCTTTCATTCGTTCTGCCACCATTAATAATGTGTTGATATCTAGTTCACCAAATATTCTAGCAGCATCCTTTGGTTTCATAGCTTCATAAATTTTCACAAGCGACTGCATTTTAAGATCTTCTTGGCGGTCATGTGTTTTAATTAACTTCTTAATTGCTAGCTCAAGTCGTCTCATTTCAAGAATTTTCTTATCAATTCTTTTCTCTGCCGCGCCCAACAAACCCTCTCTTATTCTTAATTCCTCTGCGCGTGCTTCAATTAAATCTCGTCGCCCCGCAAGTTGTTGTAATACTTTAATTTCATTATCAGTGAATAGGGTAGGATCATCCTCTGGATCAAAAGACAAGTTATTCTCGCTATTATTTTTTGTTGATTTATTCTTATCTACTTTTGTCACCCCTTTATTATTATTTTTTAATGGGGCTTGGGCATTGGCACTTTTGAGTAGAAAAAGAGTTTTATGCGCCCCCCCGACTAACAAACTTTCTCCAGAAATAAAAAATAAAAAAGAAACTACCATAAAAATGTTTAGATAATAAAATTTGTGGCCATTTATTCTTTTTTTCATATTACACACTTTGCTTTCTAAATATTTTGAGGCCCGTAAGTACAACTAATTTATCTTTTTACTTTATTTGATATTAATTTTTTTAACGCTAATTCTAATCTTCGCATCTCTTGTATTTTTTTATCTATTCGTTTTTCTGCAGCACCTAGAATACCCTCTCTCAGTGCTAACTCTTCAAATTGAGCTTCTATAAACTCTCTTCTGTCGACTAACTTTTGCAACATTTCAATTTGTTTAAACGAATAAAGGGTTGGGTCCTCCGTAGACCGTTGCCTTAGGAGATTTTCCTTGCTTTTTTTTGATTGAGAACCTTCTTTAGTCGGTTCAACTTGACCGTTAGAGTTTTTATTCGCTGGCTCAGTTTTATTTAATATTTGTGCCATGGCAGACGGAAAGAATGAAATGCTATTATAAGAACTGGGTAAATAAAATATACTTAAAAATGCGACCATAAATAATAATATTGCCGTTTTAAGACGGTTCATAATTATAATATAATAGCTAAACATATAATTTATTTCTATAACTAAAAATTAGCTTGCTGACCGAAGCGCTTTAATGAACTCAAGCTCTACATCTGATTTGGTAACCTGTTTTTCTTTGATATTAGTAATCAAAGACCCTAAATCCTTGTGTTTATTAATATTTTCATAATCATGGATATCGGATGCTTTAATATTATTTTTATCCAAACTGTCACTTGTAACAGTATTTTTTGGAAATCGGGGCAGTTTATTAACTTCGTTGCGTTCCGTGCTTCTAACACAGCCTTCTAAGTGATCAGCTAACTTTTGACCGCGATCAATTAAAAAATTTAAATCATCACTAATTCCAACAGCTTTTTCAGTTCCATTATTCATAATATCAGCTGATTTCTGGGCGGTAAGCTTCAATTTACCAATACTTGCTTCCGCTCTTTTGGTAGCAGTTTGAAAATTAATAGCCAATTTTTCTAAACTTTTTTGGTCTCTACGCAATGCCATAATTCTGCGATTCAACATAATTCCATAACCAATAGCTGAAATAAGCAAGATAGCGATAAAAATATCCATAATTATATACATTATTATTTTTTCTCCTGATTTAATTTTTTCTCTATTTTAATTGCAATATTTTGAGCCTTACGACCCATCACACCTTTAAACATTTTGATATTCCCACATTTTATATCAACAAGAGAAGTTGACTTTACATCTAACAGTAAACTCGAACCCTTTTTCAAATTAAATATTTTACCCAAAGAAATAGTCTGTTCGTCAAGGACAGCAGTTAATTCAACTTCTGTTTTCCATAGCTCGTTTGCTAGATGGGTTTCCCAGATTGCATCGCGGCCAAATTTTTCGCCCATGAACATTTGCAACAACAGCTCTCTAACTGGCTCTAACGTAGCGTATGGGATGAGCACATCTAATAATCCTCCTCGCTCCTCCATCTCAATTCGAAATTTCGCAACAATAACTGCATTGGATGGCCTTGCTATAGTCGCAAATTTTGGATCTGTCTCAAGGCGTTCAAAACTAAAGTTAACTGGCGTGATCGGCTCAAATGCACTACTTAAATCATTTAGCACAACGCGAACCATTCCTTCGAGTAAATTTCGCTCTATTGTGGTAAACGGCCTTCCATCAAGCTTCGTAGGGGCCGAATCTCGTCGACCACCCAGTAGAATATCGATTGTTGAGAATATTAGAGAACTATCTAGAGTAATAAGGCCTGAATTTTCCCATTCGTCTGCCTTAAATACACCCAACATCGCTGGAGCCGGCAAGGAATCAATATAATCCTTAAATCTCACGCTGGAAACATTATCTAATGCCACCTCTACATTATCTGAAGTAAAATTTCTGAGAGATGAAGATAACAATCGCATCATTCGGTCAAACACCACATCAAGCATGGGTAAGCGATCATTCGTTACCATTCCATGATTTAATATTGCGTCGAGACCAGTATCATCATTAGAGCCTTTTTGATTTGAATCAGCCCCAAGCAAACTATCTATTTCATCTTGATTAAGAACGCGAGTAGCCTCGGTGTTTGATGTCATCTCCTCCCATTCGGCAGCTAGTTGATCCTGATCATCAGAGATCTTTGCTTCTGCTTTTGGGACCTCGGGCTCCTTGAGAGCCTCGATATCGTCATTTTCTTCACTAGGAGGAGGAGTCACACTTTAATACCAATCTTATTAATGTTAATTACCATTTGGGTAAGGCAGATATATACCCATAACTATTGCACCAGCATTTCTTTAAATAGAATAGCCTTAACCTTAGATGGCGCGATCGCCGAATTTACCCGGGTCAGCAATTCTTCTCTTAACCTGTACATTCCAGCTGAACCCTTGAGATCAGCGACACGCAATTCTCTCAGATAAACTTGAAAATTATCAATTATACGGGGTAACAAAGCCTCTAATTTTGGAATCAACTCTGGATCAGAAACTTCGATTGAAACACTTAATTTCATTCGCGCGGCTTTTCGACCGATCGTATTTAGATTAACCGCAATTTCAGGTAGTTCATAAAAGAAAGCCGGAGCAACAAAATCGTTTTCTGGAACTTCTCCAGCTTTAGTCACTAAATTCTGCTGTTCAGTTGAATTTGAGTCAAATAAACCAAAAAAATATGCTGTTGCAGCACCCCCCAACAAGAGAACTACCACCACAGCCACTACTATGATTATGAGCTTCCCCTTGCCACCGCCTTTGGAAGCTTCACCATCTTCACCGTCACCGGCGTCATCAAGTTGTTCTGATTCTTCGTCAGCCATTGCCCACCAATTTTATTTTTGTGCCATTTATATTGCCTGATCATTAATGCCAGACCTTTTTTCACACCATCACCATAACTTACGATAGTTAATAATAAGTTGAAAAATTAAATAAAAAATCAATCTGGGTTAAATTTCCTGAAGTTGATTTTAATAAAATAAATAAAATTTTAAGGCAACTTATACCTATAAAAAACTTCACGCTGCGTAAAATTGGTTTCCAATAATTGATATAAAATTCGTAACTCATTGATTATATTTATTAAATAATACTGGCATGAATGATGCATGTTAAAAACCAACCTTTAAAAAAAAGGAACGGGAAAAATGGAAAATACGGCTTATATTGCGCTATCAGGACAATCAGTCCTGAAACGCAAGCTAGATGTTATTGCAAATAATTTAGCAAATATGAATACAAATGCTTATAAGGGCGAAAACATGTTATTTGTTCAGCACCTTGTAAACAACAAAAGCGATCAAACAGCAACTTCCGGAAAATTATCTTACGCACGTGATATCGCACAATATTATAATCTTGATGAAGGTCCCCTGAGGCAAACGGGTAATCCGCTCGATTTAGCAATTCATGGAAAAGGGTATTTTGTTGTCGACACTGAAAATGGAGAGAGATTCTCCAGAAATGGGCATTTAAGTTTGGGTAGCGATGGAAGATTAGTAAATTCAAATAATCAACCGATACTATCAAAAGCTGGAACACCATTTTTCTTCGCGCCTGACGATAAAAAAATTACTATAGCCCCTGATGGAACAGTTTCGACCGATAATGGGCCACTTGGCCAAATACGGATTGTCGAATTTGAAAAACCGCAAGAATTGCAGAAGCGATCAGGTGGTTTACTGTTTACAGAGGAACAAGCATCCGACGTAGAAACACCCAATATTCTTCAAGGAAAACTAGAGTCATCAAACATTAAACCAATTACTGAGATAACTCAGATGATTGAGGTGCAGCGGGCTTACGAGAGTGTGAGAAAATTTATAGATAAAGAAGATTCAAGGCAGAGAAAAATGATTCAAGATTTAACGCCTAGAATTTAGAATTCTATACAATAATGTTTTAAAACAACAAAATTTTAAAAAATTGAAAAGGATGGGAAGATGAGATCATTAGATATAGCAGCAACAGGAATGTTAGCTCAACAGCAAAACGTAGAAGTAATTTCAAACAATATCGCAAATATGAATACAACGGCGTACATGCGAAGGCGCACAGAATTTCATGATCTAATATACCAAGACCTTAGACGCGTAGGTTCAACCTCTTCAGATGCCGGAACAATCGTGCCATCTGGCGTTCAGCTTGGGCTCGGCGTTAAAATGGCGGCCGTATATCGAATCCACGAACAAGGTAACTTAACATCAACGGATAATACTTTCGATGTTGCTATTCAAGGCAACGGTTTTTTTCAAGTAACACAACCAGATGGAACAGTCGGTTATTCGAGAGATGGTTCGTTTCAATTAAGTCCAAACGGTCAAATTGTTACCCATGATGGAAATCCAATTGTTCCGGCTATCACGGTTGATGCTAATGCTATTGACGTAACAATTAATTCTGCTGGCGAGGTTCTGGTAAAAACTCAAGGGCAGGTGGCATTCACGAATGCGGGGCAGATCCAACTGGCAAGCTTTCCAAATGATGCAGGTTTAGAATCAATCGGCGGGAATACATATCTCGAAACACCAGCATCCGGGACAGCAACCACCGGCACTCCTGGCGCCGTAGGTTTTGGAACAATGTTGCAGGGCTTTCTTGAAACTTCAAACGTCAATGCTGTTTCCGAAGTCTCAGAATTAATATCCGCGCAACGAGCATATGAGATGAATTCCAAGGTTATACAGACTTCTGACCAAATGATGTCTGCTTTAAATCAAACAAAATAAGAGATGAACCATGATAAAATTTAAATCTCTCATATCTCAAATTTTTAATAGACTTGCTGTGTTATTAACAATTGCAGGGATGTTCTTTTATTTGATAAATTTAAGTTCTTTAAATGCAAAAATTCAGACTGCCACTAATAAATCCAGTGAATTTTCCAAGAAATCGATGAAAATCGTGAGTCTAATTCCTTACATTACGGTTCAGAAAAATCATGTATTACTTGGCGAAATTTTTACAAATGTTGGAATTAAGGCAAATTCAAGAGTAGCCTACTCTCCGAAACCGGGAAAATCAGCTCGATTTGATGCGAAGTGGCTCTATAGAATAGCGAGAGCGCATGGTCTCAAATGGAGGCCGTTAAGCCTAAAAACTCACGTAATAGTGGAACGAGCTAGTTATGAAATCTATGAAGATGAGGTTCTAGATGCACTAAGAAAAGCTTTTTACGATCGTGGCTATCAAAATAATATCGAAATTGACATGAATAACCGAAGACTAAATATCCACGTTGCGACGAATAAAAATTCAATGATAAGTGTTACAGGACTGACGGTAAAGAAAAAAACTGGCCGCTTTATTGCCACGCTTATTGTTCCCGGAGACTCGTCTAACGCACAGCGTTTTAGATTAACTGGCAGAGTCCACAGACTTGTCAATATTCCGACGTTAAATAAAAATTTTAAAAGGAATGATGTTATTAAAAAAGATGATATTGAATGGATTAAAGTGAGAAGCCACAAATTACGCAATGGTGTCTTACAGGATGACGAAGAAATAATTGGGATGGCTGCAAAAAGACGCATAACATCTAATACCCCCCTTATCAGCGACTATTTGCAACGACCTAAATTAGTCAACAAGGGTGATCTCGTAACAATCTCTCTTACCAGCCAAGGACTGCAATTAAAAACCAGGGGCAGGGCTCAGGATTCTGGGAGCAAAGGCGATATTATTAGGATAAAAAATAATAAAAGTAAGAAAATTATTGAAGCAAAAGTGATTGGAGAAGACATGGTAATTGTAAACTTATTCAATAGAATCGCTTTTAAGTAAAAATCTATTTAGTCATTTTATAAATCGAGGAAATCAAATGAAAGTTAGGAACATATATCTCAACTATTTCGGTTTAGTTTTATTGAGCATAATCGTATTAAATTTAAGCGCTTGTAATACTTTTACAAGATTATCTGAAGTCGGAAAAGGACCAAAAAATACTGAAATAATAAACCCGACAAAACGACCAAACTACAGACCAATTAGTATGCCAATGCCAGGTATTAAAAAAGTTAATCACAATGCAAATTCATTGTGGCGCCCAGGAGCTCGAGCTTTTTTTAGAGATCAGAGGGCAAGTGAAGTGGGAGATATTTTAACAATTAGTTTGAACATCTCAGATAAAGCAACATTGGCAAACAAAACAACTCGCGCTCGGAATGATAATGAAGATAGCGACCTTACCAATTTATTCGGTCTAGAAGCAGAGTTAGCCAAAAAATTGCCTCAAGGAATTGCGGCAGCAACTACTACTAGTCTTGGTACTGTTCATAATACTGAAGGATCTGGAAATATAGATCGAAGTGAAACCTTAGAGATAAAATTAGCAGGCATAGTTACCCAAATTCTTCCAAATGGGAATTTAGTAATTTTTGCCCGTCAAGAACTTAAAGTAAATTTCGAAATGAAAGAAGTTATGGTTACTGGGGTGGTACGCCCAGAGGATATTGATTCTAGCAACACTATTGGACATGATAAAATCGCTGAAATGAGGGTGGCTTATGGAGGAAGAGGAACTTTATCAGATCTTCAACAACCTCGTGTAGGAACTCAAATTATAGATATAATATTCCCGTTCTAACCCTAAATTGGGATTTGAACCAACTCAGGGCCGATGTTAAATCGGCCCTTTTTTTTAACTAGTCGTCTCTATATATTTTCTCCATTTTTTCATGTCGTTCTTGCGCCTCCAAGCTAAGGGTGGCTATAGGCCTAGCCTCTAGCCTCTTAACACCAATTGGTTCATCAGTTTCAATGCAAAAGCCATAGCTTCCATCTTCAATTCTTTCGAGGGCCTCATCTATCTTACTAATCAATTTTCTGGCTCTATCCCGCGTCCGCAGCTCCAATGATCTATCTGTTTCCGTGGAAGCCCTATCGGCAATATCTGCCTCGGCGACACTTGTTTCCTGAAGATTTTGACGCGTCTCATTTGCATCATCGAGTAACTCAAGCCGCCAGCCTTTCAATTTCTGCCTAAAGTACTCTTGCTGCTTGGCATTCATAAATTTTTCTTTATCCGTTGGCTTATAACCTGAAGGTAATTTAATTTCCTTAACCATGCCGTTCCTGAACTTAATTATTAATTTCAACGCAATGAATTTGCCGGAGGTTATAATTAGCCAAAGGGTATCCGACAAGCCCTCTTTAGTTTTATTTTATGAAAAATATTTATTTGAGAATAATGATAATTTCTAATTAATAAATATTGTGGCTAATTTTTATATATAAACGCGTCAAACTATGAGTATTTAGCAAGTTCAACTGCAGCTCTTAATTCGATATCCTTTATAATTTGCAACAGAGCCGGATCCGATACATCTCTCTTTTTAGAACGTAATTGCTGTGCCAATTTTATCAAACGGTCTTTAGACAGATTGCCTAAAAGTATATCGCACTGAACTTCATCTAGTCTATCGAGTATATCGGTCGCAAAACGTATCATTTGTTTATTTGAACCATGGTTTTGATCTTCAGATAATTCTTGTGCAGCAAGTATTGACCCAATACCAGAGAGAGCACTTATATCTTCCGCTGGAATATCATTTTTGACGGTAGTTCCTAAACCATCGAGTTTACTTGCGAACGACTCACCCTTAAACACCGACTTTTTGCCTGATTTTTTAACCTTTGAAGTAGATCCACTCTGTGTGCGTACAACTTTCATAATATAAAGATGTTAGTCTAAGTAGGTAAAGATTGCACTAATAAAGCTAGATAAAAAGATAAAAAATTTAAATACTAAATTAGCCTCTAATAATTCGATATAATTCAGTGGCTTAAAAAAAATAAAACTTGGCACCTTTTTTGCTTGTTAGTTGGCAATAGTTTTTTACACCGGAGTAAGTTTTAAATGCCAATTTATGGAATGTTTGCAGCGCCGACTCTTGGAATGCTTGGACAAGAAAGTGCCTTTAGCAGTATATCGCAGAACCTTACGAATATGAATACCGGCGGTTACAAATCGCAGGCTACTACTTTTAAAACCTTTCTTGGCAGAACACACGGTAATTCTCGAGACAACGGTGGATTAGTAACTCAGACACGCAATTACATTGATCAACAAGGGGTAATTAATTCATCGATAAACAAGCTAGATTTAGCTATCGATGGTCGAGGATTTTATGTAATGAATACTCGCTCAGATGGCACGGGTGACACATTTTATACAAGAGATGGCCAATTCGAACAAATTTCTGGGCCCCAAGGTGTCGACGGCAATGGAAATAATTTTAACGAGGCATATCTTGCAGATAAAAATGGCAATTTCCTTCATGGCTTTATTCCAGCTGCAGATGGTTCAATCAATTTAAATGGAGCCCCAGTTGCCATTCGTGTTGATCAAGAATTTTTTGATACAGCCGTGCAAGCCCAACCAGCAGCTACACAAAATGCTTCCGTAGCCCTAAATATACCGTCAATAACAGTACCGGGCGCATTCCATGAAGCTAATGCGAGTGTTTTTGACGCAACTGGAAACCTCGAGGCATTTTCTATTAAAATGACCCGTAACGCGAACCCGCAAGAATTCAACTTATCAATTATCCCAAGTAATGGAACATCAACAACTTCATCAACTCTTACGTTTGACGGCACCGGTAAATTACCCCGAGGTACGACCGAAAATGTTACAATAGTCTCTAATACTGGTTTAACAACAACCTTTGATTTAGATTTAACAAACCTGAGTTCAATTGGAGAAGATTTCAATTTCTTCGGTTTTGATCGTGATGGACGAACAAAGGGCTTTTTAAAGAATTTCGAATTTGATGCATCAGGGCGAATAAGAGGGAATTTTTCTAATGGTACAACGCAAACTTTATACAAACTACCAATAGCCATATTTGCAAATGAAAATGGATTAGACAGAAAACAAGGGAATTTATTTGAACAGTCTATTCTCTCTGGCGTCCCTCAATTGCAACAAGTAAACGATGATAGTCCAAATGCAGAGGATGTCGTTCAATTCGCTACATTTAGGCCATTTTCGCAAGAATTATCAAATACTAATGTACAGTTTGAATTTTCAAATCTCATGATAACCCAAAGTGCATATAATTCATCTGCCATGCTCTTTAAAACCATAGATGAAATGACACAAACCGTTGCGAACCTAAAAAGCTAGTTTAGTCCAATTTTTTAGTTATACCAATAAATTAAGGCAAAATATGCCTATTAGCAATTTTCAATGACAGTTAGTTTAAATAGAATGATGCTTGGTAATTTATAATCTCTTTAAAACAGATAGTTATCAGAATTAATAGTTGGCATGGAAATAGCAAGAGTTAAATGAAACAATAATAAAAACGGGCGTAAGGAACAAAGGAAATGACGGATATTAAGGGTAGATATTCCATTAAATATTTGGCAAAAAAAATAATCTTTGTGGTTTTCACTTTTTCTATATTAATCAGTTCAACTCTCGACGTAGCAGCGGCATCAAGAATCAAGGATATTGCAACTTTCGAGGGAGTACGCGAAAACTTATTAGTCGGATACGGGCTAGTGGTTGGATTAAATGGAACAGGCGATAGCCTGAAGGATGGGCATTTTACGAAACAAAGTTTATTAGCGATGCTTGAACGCCTTGGCGTAAAACCAACAGAAGCTGGTTTAGGTTCCAAAAACGTCGCCGCAGTAATGGTTACAGCCGCCTTGCCTGCATTTGCACGCCAAGGCAACAAAATTGATGTGACCGTAAGCGCTTTAGGAGATTCATCTAATCTGCTAGGGGGAACTCTTTTAGTAACTCCACTGCTTGGTGCCGATGGTCAAGTATATGCAGTCTCGCAGGGGCAAGTTGCTGTTGGGGGCTTTACTGCAGGCGGAGAAGGCGAAACCGTTACGAAGGGTGTTCCTACAAGTGCCCGCATTGCGAATGGTGGCATTGTCGAAAGAGAAATTAAGTTTGATTTAGCATCACTAAAGAAACTTCACATAAGTTTACGTAACCCCGACTTTACAACCTCTAGGCGCATGGCTCAGGCCATAAATGCTTTTCTTGGAACCGATGCCGCTAGACCCCGAGACCCCGGTACTTTACTTGTGCTGATTCCAAAAGATTATACAAATAATGTGGTTGGTCTCATAACAGATATTGAGCAGTTAAGAATTGAGCCAGATCAATTAGCGCGTATAATTATTGATGAACAAAGTGGCACAATAGTGATGGGCGATAACGTTCAGATTAGTACAGTAGCCATTGCGCAAGGCAGCTTAACAATAAGAGTTACAGAAACACCCCAAGTGTCCCAACCTGGGCCTTTTGCCGAAGTTGGCGAAACGACTACAGTTCCGAGGACTGATGTTGCCGTCGATGAAAATCAGGAAAAGAAATTAGTCGTAGTAAATGAAGGGGTCACGCTGCAAGATTTAGTTAATGGTCTAAATGCTCTGGGCATAGGTCCAAGAGATCTAATTACTATTTTACAAGCCGTAAAGGCCGCTGGCGCTCTTCAAGCCGAAATCGCGGTAATGTAGGGAAATAGCATGGAAAATATGAGTATCGGTTCAGATGGAATAATTGCTCTTCAGGCTGCAAAATTACCCCCAACTTTGGGTAAAATAGATAGTGTTGCCAAATCAAGAGAAGTTGCAGAAGAATTCGAAGCATTTTTCTTAGGTCAAATGCTCCAGCCAATGTTTGCAAGCATTGAACCAGCCGAACCATTTGGTGGGGGTCATGCCGAAAAAATATGGAAATCATTAATGATTGATGAGGTCGGAAAATCAATGGCCAAAAATGGTGGCATTGGAATTTCAGATATGATTCAGAGAGATTTACTTAAATTACAAGAAGTTAAATAGTTGACTGGAAATTTTATGACATACAATCAAAATAGTGCGGATAAATTTTTAGATACCATAGGACAGTTAAGTTTACTTTTAAAAAGCGAAAACGATATTCTAGCTGGCGAGGGTCGAGCAAACCAAATTAAATCGCTTCAAGAAGATAAAGTAAAATTGACCAATTCTTATGAAGAACAGTTTAAAGTTATTGGTAGTGGCGAAGTTCTAAAAAAAATGGATCCCGAGCTCCTGCATAATATAGAGGCCGCCGTGGTCAGCCTGAATGGTCTAATTGAGGAGAATGCCAACCGATTACGTGCGAGATTAGATGCCGGCGAGCATTTGTTTCGAATAATTTCAGAAGCGGCGATTGATCACCAAAATAAAACCTCCGGATACAGCAAACAGGGATCCTCAAATAGGGAGACCCGACAAGCCTACCATCCTCCAGTCTCAGTGGGTCTTAACCAAGAGCTATGATATTTTTACAAATTACATCTAAAGGAGCTAAATAGTGTCACTCGAAGGAGCATTGGGAAATGCGATAAGCGGATTAAATACTTCAAAAAGTACGATTCAGGTTATCTCCAACAATATCGCAAATGTAAATACAGAGGGATATTCTCGTAAAATCGTTAATCCGACATCCAGAAATCTTGATGGGGTGGGTTTTGGCGTTGAAATAGGAACAATTGGTAGAACGGTTGATCAAGGTGTACTTAAACAGGTTAGAGTGGAGAGTGGGAAATTCGAAAAACTTAGTGTTAAAGATAATTTTTTATCTCAAATTAATAATTTTTTTGGTCGCCCCGCTGACAATAATTCTATTTCTCATAAAATTGCAGAATTAGGCGCTCAATTTGATGCCTTAGCAATCACTCCAGAAACCTCTCCAAATCAATCATTAGCGGTGAATGCTGCGGAAGATATTACCCGAGAACTTGCCCGCCTGTCGGAACAAGTCCAGTCTATGAGACTATTAGCCAGCAACCAAATAAAGGACGCAATATCCGATATAAATGCTAAAATGCAAATCGTCGTTGATACAAATCTAGAAATTGTTAATTTTGGCAATAATAACAGGTCAACTGCCGAGCTCGAAGATCAGAGAGATATTGCAATCAACGAAATTGCAAAACAAATAGACATAACTTATTTTCAAAGAAGCTCCGGAGCCATCACCTTATTCACAAAAGAGGGTAAGACCTTACTAGATGGGCGGGCACAAACATTGAGTTATGATGGGCCTACCTCAATGAATGCCGTTTTGGAATATGTGCCAACAACTGCAGAAAACTACTTGGTGCCGGGAGCTGCAAATTTTCCAGCAGAGGGAGTTCCAGGAATTTTCATTGGAACACCTGCTACTTTGAGCGATATCACCTCAGATATAAATAACGGAGCTATAAAAGGCTTAATAGATTTAAGGGACACAGATTTACCCGCACTTCAAGGCCAATTGGACGAATTAGCAGATAAGATCAAAAGCCATTTGAATAAGGCTCATAACGAGGGAACCGGTTTTCCTCCCCCTACAAGCTTGGTTGGGGATAATTTTATAACCACTGCGACTAGTTTGGCTAATGCAAGCGGAAAAGTAT
>JADHRD010000135.1 GCA_016777585.1 Rhodospirillales bacterium
GTAATGTTAGATTATTCTCGTTTAAGGTCCTGGATCTGGATTACAGTCTCAATATTGACTTTATTATTTGGATTGTCACTGAAACCACTTCTACCAATAGATGAGACCCGCTATTTAGCTGTAGCGTGGGAAATGTGGCTCAGAAGCGATTTTTTGGTTCCTCACTTGAATGGGGCCACCTATAGCCACAAACCCCCTCTACTATTCTGGATTATAAATTTTAGTTGGACAATCTTTGGTCTAAATGAGTGGTCACCGAGAATTATAGCACCAATATTTGGCATCGGTTGCATAATATTGACCACTATAATCACGAAACGCCTTTATCCAAAAACTCAAGCTTATCTGATAGCACCCTTTTTGATAATTGGGACAAGCTACTGGGCAATATACTCAACAGTCACAATGTTCGATTTACTCGTCGTTTTTTGGACCTTATTGGGCATCAACGCTCTTATTGATTCTGGAAAAGAACGAATAATTCCAGGGTGGGGAATATTTGCAATTTCTATCGGGCTCGGCATTCTTAGCAAAGGCCCTGTAATTTTGATTTATCTTTTACCAGCTGCTATTTTTGCACCTTATTGGCTCAATATTGATAATTCTAAGAGAATTATGAAGTGGTATATTTGGCTGATAATTAGTACATTGGCTGGGATTGTCATAGCCCTACTATGGGCAATTCCAGCCAGTATTGCAGGAGGAAAAGAATATAGTAACGCAATATTTTGGGGTCAATCCGCCGGTCGCATTGTAAATTCATTTGCTCACAAACAACCATTCTGGTGGTACGCGGCCATAATCCCATTATTGCTTTTTCCATGGATTGTTTGGCCAACCATTTTAAAAAATTTATGGCATAGAATACGCCAAATAAGAAACTGTTCACACATTCCGCATTCCAGCCGTTTAATAATGATAATGGTAACAAGTACTATTCTAATTTTATCGGCATTTAGTGGTAAGCAGCCCCACTATCTCTTGCCAATTTTTCCTATGTTATCCATCGGAGTATCAGCCTTATTAATTTCTTTGAGGGACAAGGATCTTGTCAATCATAGGTTTGACGCCGTTCCTACCGGACTAATGGCTTTGGTAATCGGGCTTATGGTTTTACTATCTCAAGCTATTGAAACTAGTAACAAATATACGGAATGGATTATTAAAATTAATGGTTATTGGGGAATACTCTTAGTCTTATTTGGATTGTTGGTAATTATTCTTCCGCCTAAAATCATGCAAAATAGAATCTTAACAACCGCACTTTCTAATAATTTTATCATAATTTTAGTCTTGTTCACTTTAAAGCCTATTTTAACTTATGGCTACGATATGAAACCTGTGGCCGAGTTTATTTCAAATTCACAGAGCAAAGGCTATACAGTAGCCTACTATGGAAAATATCACGGTCAATTCCATTTTTTAGGGAGACTTAAAAAACCAATAATTGAAACAGGCGATGGTGGAATTAAAGATTTTTTAAAAAAATATCCGCGTTCGAAAATAATCTCAGTGATAAAAACCCCTGGAACTGTCAATCCAACCCCTGACTTTATTCATAAATTTAGAAGTTCATACTTTGCCATATGGGATGGCCTTAAGGTCATCCAGAACCCCACAGCACCGCAGAGAAGATAATTGTCAAAGATTAAAGGCCCATATCATTTAATACCTCACGCGCTATACCTAAACTGATCTTCTTATTTTGAGCTAGCGCTGCATGATCTGCTTTTTCGACAAATTTCTGCGCAGAGATGAAAGATCGCTCTATTCTTCTCACAATATACTCTACCACCCGTAAATCTATTCTTATTTGTCGATCAGAAAATAATTTGATCAGAATAGCGCATATTAACTCATCATCAGGCACACCTATTCCAATCGCAGGCGAAGCCTTTATACGCGAGCGTAAATCCGCCAACTTTAATCCCCAATGGACTGGGGCTTTGCATGCAAGCAATAAAATCTTACCCCCCCTCAAAGTAAGATTATTATAAATATGAAGAAAGTTTTTTTCATCGGCTAATGTTTTTAATTTTTCATCTATATCGTCAACAACAATATTATGATTAATATTAATAGAATTATCGTATTCTTCCAAACAACGGTGATCTAAGTTGGCAGAAACAGCATTGCTCATTGACATAAAAACATTACCCAAATGCGATTTACCGCAACCAGATGGGCCATATATTATGCAACAAGAAGAATACCAACTTGACCATTTATCCAACCATAAAACCGCTTCCTTGTTCGTATTCGTGACCAAATAATCATTTCCGTCAAAGGAAGGTCGATGGTCAAATTCGAACGGCAATTGATTGGACAAACTCAAGATTCGTCCTTATTTTTTGAATGACCAGAGTAAATAGAGCTCTCTAAATACTTTGTTACTGAAAATCTCAGTAAAACGCCTACAGTAGCAGCCACAGGTATAGCTAGTAAGATACCTAAGAAGCCATATATAGAACCGCCAAACATTAAAGAAAAAATTATCCAAACCGGGTGCAAACCTATTTTATCTCCGATCAATTTAGGTGTTAGAAATACAGATTCAATAATTTGCCCAAGACCAAAAACAAAAATGACAAGAAAAATATTATAAATTAAATCAAATTGGCTAAATGCGACTGTCAAAGCTACAACTAATCCGCATAAAAATCCAATGTACGGAATGAAAGAAAGTAAACCAGAGAGCAGACCAATAACCAATCCAAATTCGAGCCCAATAAAGGTTAAACCTAAAGCATAAATTATTGATAAAATGATGCAAACTGTAACTTGCCCTCGAACAAATCCAGAAATGGTTAAGTCAATATTTTTGAACAATATCCTAATCGCTGGAGCAGTTTCTAATGGCAGCAGGCCATCAACTTTTGATACAATCTTGTCCCAATCTTTCAGAAGATAGAAACACACAACGGGTGTTATTAAAATCACAGATAATGCATTAAACATTGCCATACTACCCGTAAGAATATTGCCTAAGAGGGTACCCAACCACTTTACAACGACCCTACCCAAAGATTGTGTTGACTCAGAGATCCCATTCATTTTACTTGTATCAAAATATTCTGAAAACTGAACCTTAATTGGTTTCAACCAAAATTCGAGGTTCGCAAAAATTATTGGCAGCTTGCTGAAAAGGTCTTTTATTTGTCCATTGAGTACGGGAACAAAAATTAGCAATATCCCAATAACTAGACAAAAGAACATCAGGGTGATTAATATTGTTGACAATACTCTACTCAGTCCCAATTCTTCTAATTTATCGGCCAGGGGATCTAAAAAATAAGCTATTGCAATTCCAATAATGAACGGTAACAAGATATTACTTGCTAAGCTAAAAAAAACGAGAAGTAGACCTAATAAAATAAACCAAACAAGAATTTTTTGATTATTTTTCCAAGACAATATTACTCTCCCAATTCTTTTCTCGCCGCTTTGCCACCCCAAGTATAAACGTAAGCAGCTCCAGAGGAAAGAGTTGTAAACGCTGTTATATAAATCAAAACGTCAATAAAAAAAGATTCCTCCAAATTAAATCCATTAAACCCAATAATTACTGCCAGTAAAATAAACTGTACCGTTGTATTAATTTTACTGATAACCAATGGCTCAATAACTAAATCCTGATACATTAGATGATAAATAAGTGCTCCTAGCAAAATTAAAATATCTCTAAAGACCACTATCAGAATAAGCCATGAATATAAGTATCCCGAGTAGCCTAAAGAAATAAAAACTGAAATTAATAGAGCTTTATCAGCTATTGGATCTAAATATCCCCCAAGTTTGGACCTAAGGTCATAGCGCTTTGCGATAAAGCCATCAACTGCATCACTGACTCCCGCATAAATAAGCACCCAAAAACATATTAATAATCCGTCATTGATGATCAACCAAACGGCGAGCGGAACACTCAATAAGCGGCTTAAACTTATTAGATTAGGAATATTCAATTTTACATGGTTTTGCATTATTTTAACTTTATTATTCTATTGTAATTTCACTAACTTTTTTTTTAGAACTTATATACCAATCTCCCGCTTTTTCGATAAGTTTAATATCCTCAAGCATTAATGCAGACTTTAATTTTGATATGTGACCTATAAATTGTATTTTTAATCTTATTAAATGCTTAGAAAACAAAACCACTTCTAATTTTTCAACAACGGGAACACGAGAAATACGTCGCCTTGCTGTTACCCAGTCCTCTAAATTTTTAATGGATAAACTGACCCCTACAACACCAGTTTTATCGAATTGCAATAAATTTTTTTGTTTCCAAGTCTCATTGAGTTCTGCGTAAACTTTTTTAACAGAGGCATACATTATTTCGCTAATTTTTTTATTATTCTTTGGAACGTCATGATGTGATAGTAATTTTTGTGATCCTTTTTGGCCATATTTGATAATATTTACATCAAAGGAACGATTGCCCTCTGGGGTAAAGCTTATACTACTTATTGCCACTAAAGTTGTTTTAACTCCATATTTTTTAGCGATATCCATTAAGCTCTCTTTATCACCCTTTACAGCTACTTCGGCGCTTATTGTTGCTAAATCACCCAAGTCGCCCTTCGCTAATATTATTGATATCAAACCTTGGGCATAAACATCGTCATTATCTATTAGTCTCCTCCATGCTACTCTCCATGGGTTTGGATTATCCCAAAGGGCAACTGCTCCCGCCACATTATAAACAGGCAAGACTAGAATAGGTCTACTAATGGTCTCGGCAAATGCTACCTCGCTATCTCTAAGCAACAGTCTAATATCATTAGCTTTAAACTTAAATAATAAATCAGCAATGTAACGGGTTTTAGAGTTTTTTTCAGTCAAAATATTAAATTCTTGCAGATAACCAGAGATTTCATCTTCATTTAATACTGGAAGCCTGGTATGGTCGATTCGCATAGTTAGCCTTTTTAATAAAGTTAAAAAAGCTTGAGCCTCACCAATTCGTAGGGCTTTTTTACGCGCTAAATCAGCAGTTTTATCAGTAACATCAACTTTTATTCCAGAAACAATAAATGGATCTATCAAGGATAGTCTATCTTGAGCATAAGATTCGTTATAATTACATATTAGAAAAAAACTATTTAGAATCAGATAAGTAGTAAAAAATATAATATTTTTTGAAACGAGTTTCTTCCAGTATTTTTCCGAATTTATAATCAAATTTAAAATCGAGAACTTACTAACCTCATAGTCAGAAATTGATGTCATTGCATTCAGCCTAAGATGAAGTATTTTATTGGTTGTTATTATTCGGTAATCTACCACGTCACTCCAAA
>JADHRD010000136.1 GCA_016777585.1 Rhodospirillales bacterium
AGACTATATGGCAGGGGCACTTGTGATATGAAAGGTTTTCTCGCTGTGGCTCTATCCCATGTTTCTGGTTTATCCAAAAAAGAATTAAAAGTTCCTTTACATTTTGTTTTCAGTTATGATGAAGAGATTGGCTGTTTGGGCGCTCCCGGTCTGGTTAAAAGGCTGTGTGCCAGTGTTCCAAAACCCGGTTTGGCTATTATTGGGGAGCCAACAAATATGACAATAGTAAATGCACACAAGGGGATATCACTTTTTGAAACCAGCATAAGAGGTCGACCAGCGCATTCTTCACAGACCCATATGGGAGTAAATGCAATAGATTATGCATCGAAATGCATTCAATTTTTATCTGAAATTTCCAAAGATTTGAGGGTTAATGAAAACGTTGACGAACGGTTTGAGCCATCATATTCAACCATATCTGTAGGTCTGATTAACGGCGGCTCTGCAATAAACATTATCCCGGAAGAATGTAAATTTAGTTGGGAGTGCCGGGATATTTCTGGACAAGATAGTGGCTGGGTTCTCTCAAATTTTGAAGAGTTCTGCTCCCATAAATTATTACCAGAAATGAGAAATATTGCACCGGAGGCTGATATTAAAACTATAAATAAGGTTATGGCACCTCCGCTTATTGCGACAGAAAATAATCCTGCAGAGTCTTTAGTTAAGAGTCTTTCTGGGCAAAATAAAGTTGACGTTGTGGCCTATGCTGCAGAAGCTGGCATATTTCAAAATGCCAAGATTCCAGCTGTGATTTTTGGCCCGGGCAGTATAAACCAAGCGCATAGGCCAAATGAATATATTACTGTTTCACAATTAAAAAAATGCGATGAGTTTTTTGATAAGTTAATAGATTGGGCGTCTCAGTGATGTTAATCTAGCAGAATACGCTGAATTAACATTATTTTATTAAGTATCTTTGAAAATTATTATTTATATTTTTGTCTATTTCTTTATTAAACTCGTTCATTAAAACTTCGATCATATTGTACCAAATTTTACGCCGATCTGAGAGGGAAGTGGCCTCAGAAACAGTTTTAAAGTGCTGAGCTTCTGCTTCAACCACAGCTTCAATTTCTTTTTTTTCATTTAGAATTTCTAGTTTGGCGGATATCTCAGTTTCATATCGGTCTGATTGTTGGTTTTTAAAGGATCCAACGAATGTCTTGTCGATTTTTAATGGTATTTGTTTGGCCTCTGCAATTTTTATTATCAGCCGAGCTGTATTCTTTTTGCCCCCTATTTGAAGTTTATCCTTTGCCCACCGTCTAGTCGCTTTCGCAGGACTTATTGGAAATTGATGAGTAATATAGGGGGGTGTGATTTGATTCTTCTGCAATTCTAAAATTTTGATATCACGGACCAAAAGTCGTATCTTTGAGAGATGTGTAAAAGTCATTGTTGGAAATTTTTCTAACTTACCGACCGTTTGGCAACTTGCTAAAGAGAATGATATACACAATAAAAAAAAATGGTATTTACAGAATTTAATCATTTTACATCTCTTTTCGATGGGAGTTAAAGGGTTTCTTTCAAAGTACGTATTTTTTTTAGAATTTTTCTATCAAATATGTGGTCATGATTGCAAAATTCACATTTTGCAATTACTCGGCCTAACTCATCCAGCATTTCTTCTAGTTCTTTCTCTGAAAGTGATGCCAAAACCGCCCCTAATTTTTCTGAAGAGCATCTACATTGATACTTTATAGGTTTCCTATTGAATATTCTAACACCCTCATTATGATAAACTCTATACAAAAGTTCTTCCGAACTTATTTTGTGGTCTAATAACTCCGATTTTGTGATAGAGCTCATTAAAATAACGGCATTCCTCCAACTTTCGTAATTTTGTTCTTTGTCTAAGTAATCATCTGGGCTCGGTGAGATGTTTAGTTCTGGCATTTTTTGTATTAGAATCGCCGCAGCCTTTTTACTAATAGGATCAGCTGTTATCATGATGGCTGTTTCTATTTGCTCGGATTGACGAAAATAATTTTGCGCGCATTCAGTAAGAGTGTTCCCCTCTAATGCGACTATACCTTGATAGCGTTCTTTACTACCACCTTGATCTATTGTAAATGCTAAGCGCCCACTTCCCAATAATTCTGGGACGCTGGGGTGGGCGCTAATTTTATCTAATTTTACTTTATCATAGAGTGCATATCCTCTAATTAGACCCGTATGTGTAATGTCCGCTACACTTATATTAATTGGACCGTCACTTTGTGTTTGAAGGATAAAGATTCCATCATATTTAATAGTATCCGCGAGCAAAATGGTTAAAGTTGCTAGTTCTCCAATAAAATTTGCTACTATTTCTGGGTATTGTTTTGTTTCTAATAAATCATGATAAACATTACTTAATCTGACTATACGGCCTCGTATCCGAGTTCCCTCAATACTAAAGGGAAGAATCTCGTTGCGATAATTTTGATTTGAAATCACTCTCTACTCAAATGTTATTATATTATATTAAAACAATATGCTAAAATACCTTTTTGTGCGTGTAGCCTGTTTTCACATTCATCCCAAACAACACTCTGTGGTCCATCAATGACACCCTCTGTTACTTCCTCACCTCTATGTGCCGGGAGGCAATGCATAAACAGAGCTTGTGAATTAGCAAGCTTCATCAATCTTTCCGTAACTTGGAAGGGCTTTAAAAGGTCTATTTGTTTTTTTCTATCTTTATCAGCGCCCATTGATACCCACGTGTCCGTTACAACGCAATCGGCATCTTCTATAGCGTCCTCTACATTGTCGGTAATCATTAGTTGACATCCTTTTGAATGAGCCCAGTCAGTAATTTCATCATTAAGCTTTAACTCTCTGGGAGTTGCTATGTTAATACTAAAATTGAATTTAACTGCAGCATGAAGCCAGCTTGTTGCAACATTGTTACCATCACCAATCCATGCAATAGTCTTATTTTCTATTGATCCACGATGTTCTTCAAACGTCATAATATCTGCTAAAATTTGGCAGGGATGACTGTAATCAGTAAGGCCATTAATTACAGGAACATTTGAATAATCGGCCAGCGATTGCAGGTTCTGATGAGATCCCGTTCTAATCATAATTGCATCTGCAAACCGCGATAATACTCGAGCTGTGTCTGCAATAGTTTCTCCCCGACCTAACTGTGAGTCCTTGTGTCCGAGGATAATAACATTACCACCTAATTGTTTCATCCCTACTTCAAATGATACCCGTGTTCGGGTCGAAGATTTTTCAAAAATTAAAACAAGAGAGTGATCAATCAGAGGTTTTATGTGTCCACGGCCAATTTTTTTTAATTCAACAGCTTTATCTAAAATAGATCGCAACGTTGTTAAATCAAACTCATTTATATCCAGAAAATGTTTAGGTTTTTGGTGAGTGTCCATGAGTACATCCTCTAGTTTCTTAAGCTATCGCATACATGGTCAAAAATACTAAGGGCCTCATCAATTTCTTTTTGTGATACTATCAAAGGTGGAATAACCCTGATCACATTGTTTCCCGCCGGTACAAGCAATAGACCATTGTTCTCAGCTAAACGGACAATATCCGTATTTATAATTTCAGGCTCACAGTTAATACCAATTAATAGTCCTCGGCCTTTTACTTTTCCTAAGAAATCATATTTTCCCCCAATCAGATTGAGCTGAGACTGAAGATATGAACCCATCGTTTGAACGTGATCCATGAAACCATCTTCAAGAACAATATCTAGAACAGCATTCGCTGCCGCAGATGCCAGTGGGTTCCCACCATACGTCGAGCCGTGAGTACCTGGAGACATTGCTGCTGAGACACGTTTATTTGCGAGACAGCCTCCAATCGGAAATCCCCCACCAAGCCCTTTAGCAATGGCAACAACGTCTGGTTTAATATCGAACCACTGATGCGCAAATAGTTTGCCTGTTCTTCCAATGCCAGTTTGGACTTCATCCATAAAAAGAAGAATTCCATATTCGTCTGCGATATTCCTTAATTCTCTAAAATACTTAGCATCTGCCGTATTAATTCCACCTTCACCTTGAATTGGCTCTACCAATATTGCCGCGGTTTCATTGGTTATTAGTTTTTTGATATTATCAACATCTCCAAAAGCCGCCTGCTCAAACCCTTCTAACATTGGAAGAAAACCATTCATGTGTTTTCCATTCTGGGCTGCGGAGAGCGTAGCAATTGTTCGGCCATGGAAACTTTCAGTGCAGCTAATTATTTTATACTTTTTTGGACTTCCATTTTCCGAGTGATATTTTCTAACTACTTTAATGCCACATTCAACCGCCTCTGCGCCTGAGTTACATGAGAATAAGGTTGAAGCAAAACTTTGATCAACCAAGCGTTGTGCTAGGTGTTCTTGACCTGGTATTTTATAAAGATTTGAATAATGTAAGACTTTTGACGCTTGGTCTGTAATTGCTTTGATAAGCTTTGGGTGAGAATGACCAACGGATGTGACAGCTATACCTGATCCAAAATCTAGGTATTTTTTTCCATTATCTGAAAATAGGTAAACTCCCTCACCACTCTCAAATGAAATTTCTGAGGGTGCATATGTAGGCATTACGGCTGACACAAATTATACTCCATTCGTTTTTTACAGTTTAAATTGAAACAAACTTACCTTCATAAAGCCGGCGAGTATGTGATTTTCCTACGATTTGTCAATAAAAATGGGTCAAGTTAGAATAAATTATAATCAACTGTAATACTATTTTTTAAGATCTGAGTTTATACCCACTTGAGAAAAGTTTAACACATAAAAGCCAAAACATTAGCATTAATAGTATTAATATAAGCATGCCTATTTTTAGATTGCCATCGTGAGCGCCGATAAATCCATATCTAAAACCATCAATTAAATAAAAAAATGGGTTGAAGTGGGCAATTTTAGCAAAAGTTTCAGGTAAAAACTGGGTTGAATAAAATGTACCAGATAAAAATGTTAAAGGTAGAATGACAAAATTATTAATTGAAGCAACATGATCAATTTTTTCTGCCCAGATTGCTGTTATTAAGCCCAGTAGCGACATCAGTATAGACGCGGAGATTGCATAAAAAATAACGAGTGGCCAAGAATGGATATTTAAATTAACAAAAAATGTCATAGCCAATAGAACCGCGGAACCGACTAAAAGACCCCGTGTTGTGCTAGAGAGAACATAACCAATTACAAGTTCATTTGGTGTCATTGGCGGCATTAATGTATCCACAATTGTCTCTACTATTTTTTCAAACATGAGAGAAAATGATGCATTAGCAAAAGCGGCAGTC
>JADHRD010000137.1 GCA_016777585.1 Rhodospirillales bacterium
CATATTAAATTCCCTAAGTCATTTGGTTAGGTAGCATCTGGATTAGAGTGAGCCAATAAGATATGCTGGTCAACTTCTATACTCAAGCCGTTTTTGTCAGATTTTAGTCGAGCGTCCCAGTCGCAAAAAAGTAAGATTAGTTTTTCAAGACCTGATTTGCGGACGGGCCCATAACCTCGAGCTAAAATAGCAAGTGCGGCAGTCTGACAGGCTAAATCTTCATTAACGTTTGCGGCTGTAGTAATTGCGGCTAGCCAGATTTCAATTACTTCCTGCTCCTCTTTATATTGAGTGCTTTTTGCCCGAAAGGGCTTAAAAGAAGATAAGATTTTTAACATTCCATATCCAAATGCAGACCCTGTTGGTAAATGAAGAGAAATGCCTCTCCCTTTTTTTAATTTTCCTATATTTGGAATTAGCCAACTGATCGATTTTGGCAACATTCCCATGAATTCTTCTCTTCCCGGTTTAAAATAATCAGTTACCTTAAGTGGAATTTGTTCGCTAATATTTAACTCATTTCTTATGCGAGCCAATCTACCTGGTCTCGTTTTTAATTGTGCAACTCGGATAACGTCTTCAAAACTCATCCAACGTGCAAGATGGCGCGCAACTTCAGAAATTAATTTTTCATCCGAAGAGTTATTTGCCGCATGTATTTTTTTTAATCGTTCAAGATAAAAATCTGCATACTTTGAATCTTGGTAATCAATCAGTCTACTTATTCCATGAGAAATTATTTCATGAGCATTTTCTGGAAACAGGGCAATTTTTTCATCGAACTCTGAGGGAGCTTTTTTAAAAACTAAATCTGGATCCGATGAATTCACAAAATCATTGTTTTTTATCGCTTTTAAACCAATATCAAACCCAGCAAGATTACTCTCTACAGCAACATTTTTTGATTTGATAGAGTCGCGGCACTCATCAGCTGTTAACGGTAGGATGCCACTGCCAATAATTGCTCCTAGAACAATTGCATTTCCTCGAGCGCTAGTGCCTGAAGAGAGCGCTGATAAGTCAAGTTGAACTAATTTCTTTGAAGCCTTTTCAATCGCACTGATAACAGGAACTATGTTAATTCGACCATCCCCAGCCGACACCTTTTCTGCTGTTGAGTAAACTCTATCTGTCGCTGATAAGACTGTTGTGAATTTAGTGACAAATCCCCTTTCAATGGCTCGACCGGCTTCTGTCGGCTCCATCGCAACCATTAAGTCTAGATCATCCGAACCCGGAAAAAATGTAAAAATTGGCGTTTTCTCCGGGTTTTTTTCTGGGAAAAGTTCGAAATAATAAGTAGTTGCACCTGTTCTTTGTGCTACCCCGGGAGTTGATGAACCTTGGGCATGGTAGCCTGCTTTTCGTGCGGCATCTACCAACCAGTCCACTAGTACTCCACCACCTTGTCCTCCGAGTGCACCCACCAACATACAAATGGGCCGCACACTTGTATTATTTATGCTAATTTTATTCAAGATTGTGCCCCTAACATTGCAAGCATTGCGCGATTTATTTTTGAACTTAATCGTCTAACCATACTTGGGTTTTGAATAGCTTGGGCTTTGAAAAAAGATGGGCATAATTGAGCCGCGTGTGCCACTTCGCCACAATTACCACATGCCACGCATGTCTCATCAACATGGGCCGTTGGTGTTTCCTTCAAAGGATCACTGCTCTTTTTTAAGGTTAAGGACGGACACCCACTTAATCTCATGCAAGAATGATCTCCTGTACACACTTCCTCATCAACGCCAAATTTTTCTTTTATTACTGTTCTTCCTGCTTTTAATGCAGCTGCTTTAACTGGTTTTTCGCGCCTTTGTAATGCAAGCATGCACTCTTTGTTGGAAATGACCACGCGGAGCCCCTTATCCCTAGCGTCCATTGCTTCACGTAAAACATCAATAGTTTCCTCTAGACTGTAGGAGTCAACATGTTTGATCCATTCGACGCCTACACCACGTAGTGCTTTTTCTATTGATAAAAGTGACGGCATTCCCTTTGGTGTTATGCCCGTAGACGGTAATTTATGATGGCCTGTTGCAGCGGCATATCCATTATCCAAAATAACCAACACTGAATCATATTTGTTCCATTGGGCATTTATTATTCCGGTGGTGAATCCATTATGCCAAAAACCACCATCACCCATTATTGCAACATTTGATTGGCCTAACGCAGGTCCTACAGCCCCACTGCTTGCGAGGCTTAGTCCATATCCCAAGACCGTATTTCCAACATTAAATGGAGGAAGGGAGCCAAATAAATTGCAGCCAATATCCATGGAAATATGGAACTTCCCCCTTTCCTTCATCAATATTTTTAATGCAGCCATAATTGGCCTCTCGGGGCACCCTGTACAGAATGATGGGGGGCGGACAGGCATTGGTTCTGGAAGGTATTTTTGAGCTTTATTGGTGTTCAAATTAATCATACTATTTTTTTCTAGAGCTAATTCACCAACGACACCGGTGGCTTCTTCAGCCAAATATTGAGCAACACCCTCTCTCACAACGTTAGAGACATATTCACCTGCCATTGGTAACATTCCTTTGCCATGGATACGACAATTGAAGCCTTGAGCATGTATAATCGTTGCAATTTGAGTTTCTATATAATTGGGGTTTCCCTCTTCAACTATCAAAATGCTATCTTTATCTTTTACAAAATCAATAATTTCGGTGTTAATGAGAGGATAAACAAGATTTAGGCAGTAAACAGGAATGTCAGTATTACCAAATGCATCAGCGGCACCAAGACGGCTGAGAGCTCTCATCACTACGTTATATGTACCACCTTGCGTAATAATGCCATATTTCTCTTTGTTACCAGGAAAAATTTCATTTATCGAGTTTTCTTTTGCATAGGCAACAGCAGCTGGGAGACGTTGCTCAAACTTGGCCTTTTCATGCTGATAAGACTGAGGAGGGAGTACTATTTTATTTACATCATATCGTTGTTCAGGTACCGGATTGTTTGTATTAAATTGAGCTATTTTATTTTCTTTTGTAATGAAACTACCAGTAAGGTGACAAGCCCTTATTCGCATATTAAGGAATACTGGCATGTTAGAAGCTTCCGAAATACCGAAGCAGTGTTCGGTTAGATCTACTAGTCGCTCCATATCATATCTGGGGTCAACGAGAGGAATTGAAGATTTCATCGCGAAGGTATAGGTGCGTTCTTGCATTATACTTGAGCCTTCACCGTAATCATCACCGAGAATTATTAACGATCCACCTGTTACACCAGTTGAGGCTAAATTAGATAGGGCATCAGAAGCTACATTTGTTCCAACAACGGACTTCCATGTTACCGCTCCTCTGATGGGATAGTGAATTGAAGCACTTAAAAGTGCGGCGGCACCTGCCTCGGAAGCAGATTGTTCATAGGTAATACCCATGGGCTCTAATATCTCTTTGCTGGCCTCAGCAAATACATCGATTAGATGCGACATTGGGGCTCCAGGATAACCTCCAACATATGATATTCCAGACTGCAGCAATGCCTTGGTTACTGCCAAAATTCCCTCGCCATGAAATTCTTCGCCAGCGCCCATCGTGAGTTTGCCAATCTCTTTCACAAAAGATCGCTCTCCTCCCAGATTAACCCGTTCTATTGCAGTTCCGCCATCCATTTTTTTATTCCTTCAGTGGTCTTTTGTTACTGTGAATCAGATTATAATTTATTCCTCTTAATATATTTGAGGAACTTGCCTCATTCAACATATTTCGTCATAAGAAAGGTACGATCATATAAAAATAAAAATGGTGTTATAATTTTATGGCTGATATTTTCAAATGTCGTCGTCGCATTTTGTGGGGAGATAGTGATCCAGCTGGTGTAATTTACACACCAAGAATATTTCATTATGCTATCGAGACAGTGGAAGAATGGTTAATTAAAATCTTGGGCCATAACTGGATGTCACTTCAAAGTGATTTGAAGCTAGATACACCGACCGTTAAAATGGGATGTGAATTTTTCCACCCCCTAAGGACCGGAGATTTTGTTGAGATAAGTCTAAAGATTGAAAAAATGGGGAATTCATCGATTCATTATTCGATAAATGGCTATAATGAAAAAAAAATTCATTGTTTTGAAGTAAAACAAATATCCTGCTTCGTTAATTCTGAAACCTTTGAGGCTGTCTCTATCCCAATTAAACTGAGAACAAAACTTGAAAAATATCAAAATCATGAATGATGACTAACTAGGGGAGTGGTTTGTGCAAAATAAAGATAATTTTACGGCGTTGATGGAGAATTTTACGCTAAAACTTCGTGATAAGAAACTTGATGATTCATTGACGGACGAATTGAATTTAAATTATTCTTTCGAGACGGAAACATTTAAAAATATACAAATGTCTTGTGAAAAAGGTATTGAAGAAGGTTGGTTGTGTCAAAATGAACATGGCGGAATTAGGTACGGTAGAGTTATAAACGATGTCAATGGCTACAGTGTCGATGTTGTAGTTATGACAGATATCGTTGGGCCTCATCATGCCCATCCCAAAGGTGAAATAGATTTAATTATGCCGATCGAGGGTAATGCTAAATTTGATAAACACGCAGCAGGATGGGTTGTATATGGACCTGGTTCATCTCACCGTCCAACGGTGACAGATGGCACTGCTATCGTGCTATATCTTTTGCCAGATGGTGAAATTAATTTTTCCCGCCCTTGAGCTTTGCTTTTAATATTTTTCTCAAATTATGAATTAAAGGATCAGGATAATGTTTTGTCGGGAGTATATGCCGATTCAATGCTCGCCGGTAAATTGTTAAGGTAGCTCAAGGTGCAACAAAAAATTTTATTTGACAGATAATTGCTTTAAATACATTTATTTTTTTCGTATCGCTGTAATCATTGCAAAAAAACACTTATAGTTTATAAAGACAACGGTCGATAGTTTTTGGCCAAAACTGAATACGTCGGTAGGGGGGGGTATTCAAAATATTATTAATTGAGTAAAATTTTTGGTAAACAGTATAAGCAATTTCATTATTTTAAAAATTAGGGAGATAGGATAAATGTTAAAAAAATTAATATTCGCTGCACCGATAGCTGCCATGTTGGCAGTACCGGGTGCAAAAGCGGCCGATGATACGATTAAAGTGGGTATCAATCTAGTTCTTACAACCCCAGCCTCGATTATCGGTTTAAATAGTAAGGCTGCATTTGAAGTCGCTCTAAAACACCTAGGTGGGAAAGTAGCGGGAAAAAAAATTGAATTAATT
>JADHRD010000138.1 GCA_016777585.1 Rhodospirillales bacterium
CCTGATACGTTGATACCACGTCAAGAGAGTGAACTACTAATTGATCTAGCGTTGCAGAATATTAGTGATCGTAGATTGCCTCTTAGTATACTGGATCTCGGAACGGGTTCAGGTTGCTTGTTGCTCTCTTTATTGTCCGAACTACCGTTCGCAACGGGTATTGGCATTGATATTAGTCAACCTGCATTAGATGTCGCTATGGATAATGCTAAAATTCTAAACTTAAGTTCAAGAGTTAGTTTTCAAAACAGAAATTGGTTTGAAGGTATGAAGGAAAAATTTGATCTTATTCTTAGCAATCCGCCATATATCAAAATAAGTCAAATATCAGATCTAGAAACCCAAATAAAGGATTTTGAACCAGTTTTAGCCTTAAACGGTGGTGATGATGGCTTGGAACATTATCGCAGAATTGGTCAAGGCTGTGCAAAGAAAATAGCTCCGAGTGGATTTTTATTACTAGAGATTGGAGCTAGCCAAGCAAGCGATGTCAGTGACATCTTATTAAAGAGTGGGCTATCTAAAGTAAAAGTTTATACAGACTTTTCTAATTTAGAGCGTTGTATTTTAGCAACAGTATAAGAATCAAACTGTATAACTAAAATAAATGTTTGAAAATAAGTAGTAAATAATTATTTTGTTGGGGAGTTAGTTTGCATATTAGTTTTTAGGTAATTATATGCGTTGGCTGTAAAAACAAGTAAGGGGTGAGCGCTCATTTGAACCATGAATATAAAGTCACTGTGTTTTAGAATACAGTAACGATTTCAAAATGTTCAGAGCGTAAGTCACTATTGATATTTGTTAAAATTCATAAAACATATGTTTAAAGAGGTAGAATGAAACAAAGTTCGAATTCTCGGCGATCCCGTGGTCGTAATAACGGAGGCAAGAGACAGGGGAATAGAAACGGTAACTTTGACAGCAACGGTCCAGATGGCCGGATTAGAGGTAATGCGAGTCAAGTACACGAAAAATATTTATCCTTGGCCCGTGATGCCTTGGCAAGCGACGATAGAATTTCGTCGGAGAATTATTCTCAGCACGCTGAGCACTTCTATCGTATAATTGCTCATAATGCCGAAATACAGGCAAATAATGATAAAACTAACTCGAATGAAAGCTCAGGTAATTCGTCGGAGCAGGCTAACGTTAACGAAAAGGCTTCCTCACTAGATCAAAACGAAAAAAATAATACTCCTCGGCGTAATAACCGAAACAATAACCGAAGTAGAGTTATCAAGAGTGAGGAAGTCGAAAAGAATAATATAACAAATAATAACCAGCCTCGGGTTTCAAAAGAAGTTGAAACGACGAGTGTAACACAGAATGATATTAATCATGAGCATGTAGTGGAAGAAACAGCATCTTTATCCGGTACAAGTGATGCCGTAACGACTGACAATTCTAATGACACAGATGATGCTGCTAAAAATATTTTGGTTTAATGTTCATTGAAAAAATTCAATGCTATCTCCAACTATAATCTCACCACCTTTTAGAACTCTCGCATAGATACCAAAATCGGTATGGCCATAGTTATTTTTTAGGTGTTTGGGTATGTTGATATCACGAATAGCTGTTAATGGATTTACCGCTGTAGCTCCACATCGTTGCGTTTTCTTAATAACTTCTAATACAACCTTATTTATTTTAAATTTATAATTCAGGCATTCAAATTCTAACCAAGGCACATTACTTGAAAAATTTATGTTCGCTCTAAACCTAAGTGGGTCAATCGTTAATCCAATCCTTTCGCTAAACGATTTTACAGTCGATAGGTTTATAAATGATAGAACTTTATCTGGTAGGTCAGAAAAAGTATGTTGATTTGTTCCCTCGGTAGCTCGGACGATATCTAACTTATTTACACGGTTAATGTTAAGTTCTGTATATAAAAATTCAACTAAGTCTAATCTCTTAGATTCGCTAGATAAATTTACTCTAATTAATTCTTTTCTTTTTCTTAAAACTGATAACATTCTATTAGATGGGTTATATTTTATATTATAATTTGCAAGTTTTGCTGTATTGACGAGCGCTAAAAAATTATTTTTCTGAAAATATTTTGGCTGATCTGGGTTAAAATCAATGTCGGTTCTAGAAATAGCATATTCTCGATCACCCAAAATAGGCTTAGATTTCATTAAATAAGTCTTGTTAATAGGCTCACCAGAGAAACCTTTTAATGGATAACGATATATACTTTCGATACGAATAGTTCAACAACCCCATATAATTAAATATTTTTAATCAAGACCGTATCAAATAAAAACACTTGCGGCTAGTCTAAGATAGAACCATATATTGTGCGTATTTTAGATAGTCTAGTTTACAGAAAAACCTTTTAATAGACTTGGTATGACTAATAAAAGCTATTCTAGGAAAATAAGATGGATTTAGAAAAATTTACAGATCGTTGCAAGGGATTTATAGAGAATGCACGAATCTTAGCTAAACGTTTAAATCATCAGCAGTTATTAAACGAGCACATGCTCCAAGTACTAATTGAAGATAAAGAAGGTATTGCAAGCAATTTGTTGGAGAGTTCCGGTGGAAATGTAAATCTAATTTACAATGACTTGTTATCGATGCTTAAGCGTATACCGCAGGTTCAAGGTAAGGGCGCCGGACAATTATATCTTTCAAATGAACTAAGTTCAGTCTTTGAGGAGGCTTCATCGATAGCTAAAAATAGAGCAGATGACTTCACAACTATAGATAGTGTTTTGCTGGCAATGGTCGATGTTCCAGGAACTGAAATTTATAAATTATTCACACAGCATAATATAACATCTCAAAACCTCTTGACTGCCATAAATGGATTAAGGATGGGTCACCAAGCCGACAGTTCTGGGGCGGAGAATAAATATAATGCCTTGGATAAGTATTCTGAGAATTTAACAAAGAAAGCAAAAGACGGTAAAATAGATCCAGTCATCGGACGAGATGAAGAAATTCGGAGAGCAATACAGGTCTTATCACGACGTACCAAAAATAATCCCGTCTTAATAGGTGAGCCTGGAGTTGGGAAAACGGCAATAGTGGAGGGTTTAGCTCAACGTATTGTGAATGGTGACGTTCCAGAATCAATAAAAGGTAAACAGTTAATGGTTCTAGACTTAGGAGCATTACTAGCTGGAGCAAAGTTTAGGGGGGAATTTGAGGAACGTTTAAGAGCGGTTCTAGTTGAAGTTTTAGCGGGTAATGGTCAGATTATTTTATTCGTTGATGAAATGCATACTCTTGTAGGAGCTGGGGCTGCTGAAGGAGCGATGGATGCCTCCAATCTTTTAAAACCAGCTTTAGCTCGCGGAGAATTACATTGTGTAGGGGCAACGACCCTAACCGAATATAGACAGAATGTGGAAAAAGACGCTGCTTTAGCTAGGCGCTTTCAGCCAATTTATGTAACCGAGCCAACAGTTGAAGATACAATTTCAATATTACGCGGGATTAAAGAGAAATATGATCTTCACCATGGTGTTCGAATTACGGACGCGGCATTGGTATCAGCGGCGACCTTAGCGGATAGATACATTGTAGATCGGTTTTTACCGGATAAGGCGATCGATTTAATTGATGAAAGCGCGAGCCGCTTAAGAATGGAAGTAGACTCGAAACCCGAGTTTATTGATGAATTGGATAGAAAAATAACCCAACTAAAGATAGAAAGAGAAAGTCTTAAGAATGAAACGGACTCTGGCTCGCTTGAGAGATTAGCGCTCATAAAACGGCAACTTTTGGAAATGGAGCTTGAACAAAAACAACTTACTGAATCGTGGCAAAACGAGAAAGAAAAGATTAATCAGAATCAGAAAATCACAGAAGAGCTAGTCTCAGCCAGATCCACACTCGAAAAAGTTTATAGGGAAGGAGATCTTGAAACTGCAGGTGAGCTTCAATATGCAGTAATTCCGCGGCTTGAACTTCAGTTAGAAGGAATGGAAACTCTAAAAAGCAATAGGTTTTTAAAGGAAAGAGTTACAGATGAAATGGTGGCCAGTGTTGTTTCTCGATGGACGGGAATACCCGTTGAAAAGATGATGGTTGGTGAAATTGATAAATTAATTCTGATGGAAGAGCACCTCAAAACTAAGATTGTTGGGCAAGAAAGGGCTGTTGAGATTGTTTCTAATGCCATTCGAAGGTCGAGAGCGGGCTTAAGCGATACGGAACGACCAATAGGTTCGTTTTTGTTTTTGGGTCCAACCGGCGTTGGTAAAACTGAATTAACAAAAGTATTGGGTGGATTTCTGTTTAATGATGAAAAAGCAGTCTTAAGAATTGATATGTCAGAATTTATGGAAAAACACTCCGTAGCACGACTTATTGGAGCACCACCAGGATATGTTGGATATGAAGAAGGGGGCTCACTCACAGAACCTGTAAGGCGGCGGCCGTACCAAATTATTTTATTTGATGAGGTTGAAAAAGCGCACCCCGAAGTATTTAACGTTCTTCTTCAATTGCTTGATGACGGGCGGTTAACTGATGGTCAAGGTAGGACGGTAAATTTTAAAAACACTCTTATTATTCTGACCTCTAACCTCGGCTCTGAAGAGCTTGCATCTAATACAAGTATCCAAGACGATGCAAATATGGAGAATAATGTATTAAAATCTGTTGAAAGTTTCTTTAAGCCAGAATTTCTAAATAGATTAGATGACATGGTTGTGTTCAACCGATTAAATATGTCTGATATAAGGGCAATTGTCGAGATTCACATTCAGAACCTATCCTCCAGGTTACTGGATAATAATATTCAGCTAGAGCTTAGTGAAAATGCATATGACCATTTGGCATCCGTAGGTTATGATCCAGCTTATGGAGCTAGGCCATTAAAAAGGGTAATTCAGCGAGAACTTGAAAATAAAATTGCTGAAATAGTTTTAAAAAATGAAAAGTTAGAAACTATAAAAGTTACATTTGTTGATGGTGAATTAGTTGTTTGCTAATTATTGCTATGGTAAACTCACAAAGCTGTGTATGGATAATATGGTTTTATTTAATATTTTTAGTTAGATTTTCTACTACAGTCTTTATGTTTTTTTTATGAGCAAGGAACGTTCTAAGAACCGGTCCCTTAAGGCTTGTTCCGGATGGCATTTTTATTTTTAGTGGATTAGTCCTTCTTCGATTTTTAAGAATTTCGTAATGAAGATGTGGGCTAGTTGAACGACCAGTTGTTCCAACGTAGCCAATAATTTGGCCCTGTTTAACGCGAACACCT
>JADHRD010000139.1 GCA_016777585.1 Rhodospirillales bacterium
AATTCGTATCAAAAACTATCCTCCGCCAATCTTATACGATTGGAGAAAAAAATAATATACTAATAATTTTTATTGCTGCTTTCATAGAAATTTAATTTTTTATTTCTTTTACCAAACCTAAAATAATGGCTTAGATTAAAATCTATAATTCTATTAAAATATAATATTAATTTCTATTAATTAGACTTCGGAATACAATTACCGAGTACTCTATAAAAATAAGCTAATTTTGGGAGATTTTATATGAAGGCAATTACACTCACAGACCAAGGTGTTAAATTAGCTAACATCAGCAAACCAAAACCTGGTGACGGTAAGGTTTTGATACGGGTAAAAGCCTGCGGTCTTAACAGATCTGATTTACTGGAAACCCAAGGTCAATCCTTTGGGCACTTAGGAGGCGATAATAAAGTGCTTGGCGGTGAATTTTCCGGGGAGGTCGTTGAATTAGGAGAAAATATTAACAATCTGAGCGTGGGCGATCGGGTAATGTGCAGAGGTGGCTCTGGTTGGGCAGAATATGCTATTGCAGACCACCGTAGAACCTTAAAAATTGGAACCGAGAATATATCATGGGAACAGGCTTCGTGTGTGCAAGGTGCGCTTCAAACAATGCATGATGCTATCGTAACCAATGGAAGGTTTGAAAAAGGGCAGAGTGTGCTGATACAAGGCGCCAGCAGCGGTGCAGGATTAATGGGGCTTCAGATTGCCCAATCACTTGGTGCAAAACTTGTAATTGGCACTTCAAGGCAACCAAATAAAAGAGAGCGACTATCAGAATTTGGAGCAGATATATCGCTGGACTCAGGCACTGACCAATGGCTCGATGAAACACTTAAAAGAACGGATAATAAAGGCGTGGACATCGTTATTGATCTATTATCTGGAAACTATGTCAGTAAAAATATGTCGGCGACCAGAGTTCATGGATATATTATTAACGTTGGGCGTTTGGCTGGAATGGAAGCAAGGTTTGATTTCAATTTACACGCAGCAAAGCGTCTCCACTACATTGGCACAACAGGGCGTACGCGTTCGATCGAGGAGCATATGCTGGTTGCGCGAAAAGCTAATGACGAATTATGGGACTTAGTTAAAGATAACGAGATTTCTTCACCAATTGATAAAGTATACCCGATTGATAATGCGAAAGAAGCACTTGATAGAATGAATTCTGATAGTCATTTTGGTAAAATTATATTAAAGCTATAAAATCAATTTTTACGTTTTTGGAGAAAGCATGAAGTTAACATTAATTTATTTTAATATACCTTTCTGGCGAGCTGAAATTATTCGTTTGGCCCTATTTATTGGAAATATTGAATTTGAGGATCGAAGGATTACAGGAGAAGAATTTCAACGCGTAAAAGTGAAAGGTGAATTGGATGATGGAACAAAAATTCCCTTTCACCAATTTCCATGTTTTTTAGTAAATGGCATCTCAATTGCGCAGACCGGTGGAATAGCAAGGTTTTGTGGAAAATTATCAGGTCTTTATCCAAAAGATGATGATTTACTATGCGCTCAGATAGATCAATTCATCGATATATGTACTGATATTAATGTTCTTATTTCCACCACGTCAAAAATTGACAACGATGACTTAAGAATTCGGCGACGGAAAGAATTGTTTGATGGAGATTTGTCCCGAAAACTGAATATTTTAAATAAAACTATTAGGGGAGATTACGACTGGATTTGTGGATCAGATGTCGGACTAACGATTGCCGATTTGGCTGTTTGGAGACTTATTGGATGGGTCTCAAGTGGGATGTTAGATGGAATACCGACAACTTTTTTAAAAGACTTCCCTAATATCCAACGTATTTGTCATTCAGTCGAAAATACTCAAAAAGTCCAAGAGTGGATTAAAACCACTTACCCTAAAAATTATCTAAGAGGTAACTATTAAATCATCTAATTCGGCATCGTAAAGTCAAATGCTTTTTTATATGATGGTAATTCTTGCATTGTAGACCACCAAGAGCCCAGGTGCGGTCGCTTGGTCCAGTCCGTCAACTGATTCAGGGCATTAGCTTCTATTCTCTCAATAAAAGGTGCCACACTTATATCGGCTAAAGACACTCGATCGCCATTCAAAAATGACTTACCTTCAAGAGCTATATTCATTTCATCAACAACTTCTGCAATTCTGTCTTCCGCAAAAACCATTTCGGCCGCTGATACTCCATTTCTAATACGCTTCTCATAAGACGCCCTTCTCTCTGCGTTGACCTGGTGAGAGAGAAAATTAAGAAGTTCTTCTTCAGAAAATGCCTCGTAACGCTTTATTCTATTTTGTTTCACAAAAGAAATAGTGTTGATATTTTTGTGAAGAACAGCTTCAAAACGGTGCATCCAGTTTCTCATTTTCCAACGTTCATAATGGTCACTAGGCCTGAGGGGATTATCAGGAAACACCTCATCGAGGTATTCAATAATGAAATTTGACTCAGTAAGAATCTTGCCATCATGATCCAATGTTGGAACCACTCCCTCAGAATTTAATTTAACATACCAAGGTTCAAGATGTTCAAGATCTTTTAAACTAATATGATGGCTCACCCATTCAAGTTTTTTTTCAGCAAGTGTAATGCGAACACGTTTCGAGCATGTAGATGTCCATTGATGATAAAGTTTAAGCATAAAATTCCTTTCTATAAATTAGCTATCTATCGACTAGGGTTTCAGCACTACTCTTCCGGTAATATCGCCTTTTCGCATATCACTGAGGGTTTTACTAGCCTTAATCATCGGACGTTCTTCGATTGGAATGGGTTTTATTGTGCCTTTCTTAGCTAATTTAATAAACTCCTTAGTTTCTGACAAAGAACCGGTCAAGCTTCCTATTATGCTGATAGACCTTAATGGAATTGTCGCCAGCGGCACTGTTAATTGTCCTCCGTATAATCCAACGAGAATATATTTTCCTCCTCTCTTAGTAGAGGCTAAACCAAACGCAGAACTTTCTTCAGAGCCAACGAAATCGATAACAACAGAGACCCCTCCCTTAGATTTCTTCAATAATTTTGATACTGAATCCTTCTCGAGTGTATTATATACCGATTTAGCTCCACACCGCTTGGCATATTTCAATTTTTGCGTATCGATATCTGCTACAGCTATTGCGTTATCAAACATAGCCTTACATATTTGAAGTCCAGAAAAACCTACACCACCTAACCCTAAAATTAAAATGGTATCGCTATTCTTTAATTTACCTATTTTTTTTATTGCCGAATATGCTGTCACCCCGGAACACATATAGGTCGCAGCTAATCGATCGTCTATACCATTAGTATTTAGTAAATACCGAGAGTGAGGCACAATTAAGTAATCACTATATCCACCATTTACACTAGTGCCGATACTACGGTTGCCTTGACTGCAAAGGTTCTCAAACCCCGTCTCACAGGTGTCACATTTGCCACACCCTATCCAGGGGAAAACCGCTCTTCGCTGACCAAGTCTGAGACCCCTGGCATTTTTACCAAACCCAAAAACCTCCCCAAAAACCTCATGGCCCGGCGTAAAAGGAAGTGAGCGCATGGAACTAGTATCAATTTTTTTCTTACCCGCCAGAGTAAAAAAACCATCGTTTATATGAATATCTGTGTGACACACTCCAGAGTATAGCACTTTAACAAGAACCTCTGTTCCTTTTGGTTTTGGTGTCTCTTCTTCAATTAATTTGAGAGGTTTCTGATACTCAATTATTTTGTGACTCTTCATGATTTGACTCCTAGATTTTTTGTAAAACAAAATTTTTTCAAATTACTAGTATTATTAGCGACTAGTATCATTAGCAATATTTGAGATTATTTCGTTAATAGAATTCATAATATTAACTTACAATAAAATTGTAATTTTTATCAAAATAGATCAAATTTAAAAAAAATTAATAATGATGTTACATTAAAAACTTTTTTCCCATCAGAAATATACAGGTAGAAACGATATTGCGATGAACAACAATTGGTCAGTCAATCATAATCCAGCATACTGGGGTAATAAGAAACTGTGTTATCCAAATGTACCTAAAGAACATGCCAAATTTTCCGAGAGCGTCACCGTAGAGAATATTATATTCGTATCTGGCTGCATTGGTAAAGACGTTCAAAATTATCGAGATGTCCCTGAAAACATAGAAGATCAAGTTTATCTGGCTTTAGATAATACACGATTGGCACTCGAACGTGCTGGTAGTTCTATGGAAAATATCCTTAAAACATTCTCTCTAATCAGAGATCTTTCGACTTACGGACAATACCGCAAAGCAGAGACCGAATATTATGAAAAGTATGCACCAACACTAATTAGGAAGCCGCCATCAGCGACGCTAATGGTATACCCGGGTCTTGCACTACCTGAGCTCAAAATTGAATATGAGGTTACCGCGGCTGTCAATAGAGAAGCTCAAGATTGGGATGTTGTTTATTATCCAGAGTTTTGGGGTGGCAAAGAATTAGCATTTCCACACGTCCCCAAAGAACACCCAAAGTTTGCACGCAGTCAGGTAATCGGACAGCTCGTACTCGTATCTGGTTGTCAGGCTCTTGACCATAATACTGAGAGCGTCGAAACGATAGATTTTAAAGAACAAGCTATACTGTGTTTAGAAAAAATAAAAATAGCTATGGAAGAAACTGGTGGATCTTGGGAAACCGTCGCAAAAACTAATGTCTTTATAAAAGACTCAAGAAACTTGAAACTTTACCGTGAAATTGAGAGCGACTATTTTCGGGAAAATGCACCGCCCTTATCAAACAAACCTCCAGCCAGCACGACTTTCATTGTGGAAGAATTACCGCGAGAAGAATTTTTGGTGGAAATAGAAGCATTTGGCGTTGCAGGTGGAGGCAAGAATAACTGGTCAATTGAGAAAGTTGCCGGCGAAAGCCACAGATCATCAAGTGTTAAAGTAGAAAATCTAGTGTACTTTTCCGCATGCAACAGCGTGGGTACACTGGAGGAACAAATCAACGGTGCATTTGATAAACTTCACCAAGCTGCTAAAAAATCAGGAACATCCCTTAATAAAATTATAAAAACCAACGTGATGCTTACTGACACTAAAAATTATAATACCATGCGAAAACTTGAGACAGAATACTACCAGAAAAATGCGCCATATTTATTAGAAAACCCACCAGCCTGCACCTATATGGAAGTTAATGCGATTGAAGGTGATAAAGCTCTATTTC
>JADHRD010000140.1 GCA_016777585.1 Rhodospirillales bacterium
CTGATGAAGTTTTATTGTTCAGATATTCGGCGCTAACGTTTAATGGGCATCGTATTCATTATGACCGAAGATATGCAACTGAGGAGGAGGGATATCCGGGCTTAGTTGTTCATGGGCCATTATTGGCGACTTTACTTATGGATTTGGTTTATCGACAACTTCCCCACGTTGATGTAAAAGAATTTCGTTTTAAAGCTTTGCGGCCGATATTCGATTTAAATTCCTTTAGCCTTCATGGTGAACCTAGTGATAGTTTGAATAACATAAAATTATGGATAAAAGATCATGATGGTTTATTGGCAATGGAAGCTGAGACAATAATTTAATAATGTATTTTAATTTAAATAGCGATTAAATATTAGAAAATAAAAATGGGTAGAGGAAAATATATATTGTGAGTAAATCCAAAATGCATAAAGTTGGTGTGATTCCGTTTGATATCCGAGGTGATCGTATAGCAATACTGTTTGTTACGTCGCAAACTCGTGGGCGATGGATTTTACCCAAAGGAAGTCAGAAAAAAGGAGAAACTCATGAGATCAGTGCAAAAAGAGAAGCATTAGAAGAGTCTGGAGTAGATGGAGATCTTTTTCTTGATTTTCCGATGACAGTGCTAATAACAAAACAGGGTAGTGGCGGTGTGATTAAAACTCCAGTTACATATTATCCATTATTGATTTCAAAGCAACTTGAAGAATGGGCTGAGAAAGATAAACGGCAACGTCATTGGTCATTACTTAAGGATACAGATAAGGTGACGGATAGAGTGGACTTCCTAAGCTTGATAAACCAATTTCGCGAACTTAGTCCATGGATATTAGATGTTGCGAAGCATAGAAAAGAAGTCCCGATATTATAGCTGCTGATGGAACTGTTACTATCCAAGCTGAAGCAATCGAAAAAACAAATCTCCTTCTAACTAACTTCCGCCGAAGCCTGATATTTAGACCTTTAAAGGCTTCATCTGCTGTATGGTTTAATTTGTGGCCTGGGCGTAAACGTCTTTTGTTTGGGTTCTCCATTGTTTCGCGAAGAAACCCAACACCGAAGATAGCGCCAATTGCAATATGAGTTGAACTGACTGGAAGACCAAATGCTGTCGCGATTAGCACAGTAATCGCTGACGCTAATGCTACGCAATATGCTCGAGGGGCATTTAATCTTGTTATTTTTTGTCCCACTGTAGTAATTAACTTTGGACCAAACAACATGAGACCTAGCGCTATTCCAGCGGCTCCAATAAACATAACCCAGAACGGAATAGAAATATCTGATGAGTCAGACGTGCCTTGACCAAAGCTGGAGACAATGGCGGCTAAAGGACCGACAGCGTTTGCAACATCATTTGCGCCATGAGCAAAACATAATAGTGAAACACCAAGTATTAGCGGGATATTAAAGAGTTTGTATATATCTTGTTTTTTTTCACTTAGGTTCGTTGATTGTTTCTTAACCAGAGGAATGGAAACTCTCCAAGCGATAAGAAATCCTGCAATGGAGTAAATATAAATTTCAATAAGGTCCGGCTTCCAAATTTTTTTTAGCCCTTTAATCGACATATAAGCAATGAACGCTGCAGCCATTAAACCAATTAAAAAAGGCACCCATTTTAATGCTGCACTTTTGCGATTCTGAGCATTAATAATTTTAACCTGGATAAGAAGTAGTAAGCTGGCGGCTACCAATCCTCCAAATACTGGAGAAATTACCCAACTTGCAGCTATTTTTGACATGGTTGCCCAATTTACCAATCCAAATCCACCGCCGGCAATCCCGGCACCCATGACCCCGCCAACTATTGAGTGTGTTGTCGATACGGGGGCATTTAGGTACGTTGCAAGATTGATCCATAAAGCTGCAGACAATAAAGCAGACATCATCATATATCTAAAATTTTCAGGTGAAATTTCCTGACCTGGGGACACAATTCCTTTTGCAACAGTTTTTACAACATCACCACCTGCCAAAAGTGCGCCAGCGCTCTCAAATACTGCAGCGATAATGATTGCAGAGAAAATTGTTAAGACTTTTCCTCCGACAGCAGGGCCCATATTATTAGCGACATCATTGGCACCAATATTTAGAGCCATATAACCGCCAATCGCTGCAGCGGAAATTAAAATTATGATCTCTTCACTAGTGACAGAGAGGCTCATGTTACCGAATATGCCGGCACAAACAATGAATATTAGGGAAATTGAAATTGGAAGGAAACCAGATCTTACACTTGTAACCTGCGCTCCAGAATATCCTATTCTGCGAAGATCGTTTACGTACCGATTAGACTTTTTAATTTGGGTATTTTTCATGCCAAAACTTCGCGATTTCAGGGCCACATTAGATTATGTGTGTCTACCTTAGTTTTCAGATTCGGCCAACAAAAAACTTTCTATATTCAAACAAACATTAGATTATCAAAATTTTTTGGGGCTCTATACTTAATAACGTGTTAAATACTTTATGTTCAAAATCAATTAATCTGTTTAAATCATGCTTAGTTTAAAGTAATTGCTCTCAACTAACGTGTGGATGTTATTTATTTTTAAAAATATTAGAGGATTAGTGACGGTGTTTGCATCTGTATCTAATAAAACAGCTTTAGTGTTGTTCTCTGGAGGCCAGGATTCAACTATTTCATTAGCATGGGCCTTGGATCGTTTCGATAGAGTGGAAACCATAGGCTTTGATTATGGGCAACGTCATAATGTAGAGCTTGAATGCAGACCTCCTATTTTGAATAAGTTAAAAATGATGAATGATGAGTGGGCAAAACGCTTGGGCAAAGATCATGTTCTCGATATAAGTGTATTTGGGCAAATTGGTGGGACTGCTATGACAAACAATGTTTCCATTAAAATGGATAAATCAGGTTTGCCGAATACTTTTGTGCCAGGCAGAAATTTAATTTTCTTTAACTTTGCTGGGGCACTTGCTTATCGAAGGGGTATTAAGCATTTGGTTGGAGGAATGTGCGAAACTGATTATTCTGGATATCCAGACTGTCGGGATGAAACACTGAAAGCATTCCAGTTAGCTCTTAATCTTGGAACCGATAGCGATTTTATCATTGAAACGCCTTTAATGTGGATAAATAAAACACAATCTTGGGAGCTTGCTGATAAGATAGGGGGGGCTGCTCTGATTGACTTGGTAATAACGCATACCCACACGTGCTATATAGGTGAGCGCGATAAATTAAATGATTGGGGCTACGGCTGCGGTGTTTGCCCCGCTTGTGATTTAAGGCGGACAGGATACCTTAATTGGTGTGTCCTTAAAAAATATTAGTCTTCATCAATAGCCTTAATTTAAAAGGAGTTATTAAGCCAATGAGTTATCAAATAGAGAGAGTTGTCGGGTGTACCAATTATTTAGGAGAGAGCCCTGTTTGGGATGTTGAGAGTGGTATGTTTTATTGGGTGGACGGCACAGGTAGGCGAAAAGGTAATGATAACGTATACAGGCTGAATCCAAGAAGTGGCAAAGTTGAAACACGCCTTATAGCCGATCACGATATCGGCGCACTGGCATTAAGGGAGAACGGCGAACTCGTTATGGCTCTCGATGACGGTTTTTATTTTTATAATTTTGAAACTGAAGTTTTAGAATTAATCAAGAAGGTAGAGGAAGACCAGCCAAGAACAAGATTAAACGATGGCAAGGTTGATAGGCGCGGAAGATTTATTGCTGGCGGAATGGATGATGATGAAGAGTTGCCAATTTGCGGACTTTGGAGACTTGATCCCGATCTATCGGTTACTAAGATAGGGGGAGGTTTAATTTGTACTAACGGTCCAAGTTGGTCGCCAGACGATAAAACATTCTATGTCACCTGCACTTTCCAGGATATCATGTGGGCTTACGACTATCACATTGAGACAGGAACACTCTCAAATAAAAGGGATTTTGTATCGACGCGTAATCTTGCTGGTGTGTGCGACGGCTCTACTGTCGATTCGGAAGGTTTCATTTGGACAGCAGAATTAGTTTCTGGCGAACTTGTCAGGCGTTCTCCGCAGGGGATAGAGGAGCGTCGAATTGGGATGCCTGTCAAAAATGTAACATCAGTAATGTTTGGTGGCGATAACCTTGATGAAATATATGTTACCTCAATGGCAAGAATTGATCACCCAGGTGCAGAAAATCATGATACCTTTGCTATTGAGAGTGAATCCCAATTTGGGGCTGGTTCTTTGTTTAAATTAAGTGGCCTTGGAATTAGGGGTGTTCCGGAGCCACGTTTTTTAGGCTAAGATAAAACTATTTTTTTTTGCCCATTTTAGTGTCTATTTATCACAAATAGTCTTCTTATTTCAAAACGTGCGGTCTTGATTTATATAATGCCTAAAATACAGTCAATTTTATATTTTAAAAAAAATGATTAAATAATAAGCATTTAAAATATTTGCACATAAAATGTTCATTCTTATATAAATAGAATATAGATTTTATGTATTGATTACAGTGCCTTGAGAGATTATAGATTAAAATCTATTTGCTGTTATAGTTGGCATCAAACTTGAAATACCAGTTTCATAATTTCTTTTAAACTTATTAGGAGTGGATTGTGAAACGAAAATCTTATTTTTTAACATTATTAATGCTTGTTGGAATACTGGTGCTTGGCAACAATACTGAGGTTCAGGCTGCTGTATCTGGCGAAACCGCTTTTATTTTTAACACATTCTCTTTTCTCATTCATGGCTTGCTTGTTATGTTCATGGCTTGCGGCTTTGCTATGTTGGAGTCTGGTCTGGTTCGAGCAAAAAATACATCAACAATATGCTTGAAAAATATGGCTCTCTATTCGTTGGCTGGAATAGTTTTTTATTTGGTTGGCTATAGTATTCTTTACACTGATGTGAATGGGGGATGGATCGGTTCGTTTAACCTCTTTTACAATTCATCACAAGCTGAGCTAGATTTGATCAACATGACTGGTGCGGTTGGTGATGCGACTGGTGCAGCAAAAGCAAAACTAGAAAAAGGAATAGCAGAGGCCTCGTCAAAAGTTATTGGATCCAATTACTCAGTTATGTCAGATTGGTTTTTCCAAATGGTTTTTGTCGCTACAGCCGCATCAATTGTTTCTGGCACTTTAGCAGAAAGAATTAAAGTATGGCCATTTTTGACTTTCGTGGTTGTATTATCGGCATTTATCTATCCTATTCAGGCTTCTTGGGTATGGGGAGCAGGCTGGCTGAG
>JADHRD010000036.1 GCA_016777585.1 Rhodospirillales bacterium
ACTATCCTCAGCAAATTTTTTTAGATTTTTAAATATTTGCTGCACTCTTTTAGTTGGTTCAGCAACCAAGTTTTGGGTATCTGGATTAATACCTCTTTGAGATTTTAATGTGATAAAACTCTCCATATCAACTCTCCTCTAGTTCTTCTCTCTCTAATTCAAGTTTGAGCCACTGATCTTCTAATCTTGACAATTTAGTCTCTTTTAGTGACAGAGATTTAGCCAAACCTTCGAAGCCTTCTGGGTCTTTTGAATAAAAATCAGCGAATGCCAACTTAGTTTTTATAGAGTTTATTTTTGACCTAGCCTCTTCAATTTTTTTAGGCAAGGTCTCTAATGCATGTTTGTCCTTGAAAGACATACGATCTCTTTTTTTTCTTATTTTTTGGGATTGGTTCTTTAAATTTTTAGAAGACTGATTATATTCTCTTTTACTTATATTTTTCTGAGAGAGCATATCACTATAGCCACCAGCATATTCAACCCAGATACCTTGACGCTCATCACTTGGAGCTAGTGTAGATGTAACAATCCTATCAATAAAGTCGCGATCGTGACTAACCAACAAAACAGTACCAGAATAATCAGCTATAAGTTCTTGAAGTAAGTCCAACGTCTCCAAATCAAGGTCATTCGTCGGCTCGTCTAAAACCAACAGATTTGAGGGTTTGGCAAAGGCTTTCGCTAACATGAGTCTTCCCCTCTCCCCACCTGAAAGGGCACTGACGTCAGTATTTTTCTGTTCCGGCTGAAATAAAAAATCCTTCATATAGCTTACTACGTGTCGTTGGTTTGTTCCAACCAATACCATATCGCTATTACCACCTGTTAAAAAATCACTTAGGGATATTTTTAAGTTTAGGCTCTCACGTTTCTGATCCAAGGATACCATTTCTAACTTGCTACCTATCTTCATGATTCCATCGTCAGGTTCTATTTTGCTGGTTAAAAGATTAAGTAAAGTTGTCTTACCAACACCATTTTTTCCAATAAAACCAATACGATCCCCTCTCTTGACCCTCGTTGAGAAATCTTTAACGATAGAGCGGCCTGAATATGATTTAGAAATTCCATCAGCCTCAAAAATTACTTTGCCCGAAGTTTCAGATTGGCTAGCATTCATTTTTACTGAACCAGTATCACTGCGCTGATTTCTACGGCTCTCTTTCAATGCATATAGATCATTTAACCGTCTAACATTGCGTTTTCTTCGAGCTGTGACACCATAACGCAGCCAGTGTTCTTCCCTAACTATTTTTCTATCTAATTTATGACGATTTAACTCCTCTTGTTCCAGAGCATCATCACGCCAAGCCTCGTAATTCTTAAAACCTTGATTTAAACGACGCGTTTTACCAAGACTTAACCAGATTGTGTTTTGTGATAATTTTTCTAGAAAACGACGATCATGACTAATTATCACAAGGGATGACCTAATATCTTTCAACTCCCCCTCAAGCCACTCTATCGCGTCTATATCCAAATGGTTTGTAGGTTCATCAAGCAATAAAATATCGGGTTCGGGAGCTAAAACGTTGGCTAGTGCAGCACGACGGATCTCGCCACCAGATAAATTTTTTGGGTCTTCGTCGCCGGTTAGCCCTAATTGTTCTAGTAAGTATGCAGCTCTATATTTATTATCACTCCCTTCTAGTCCAGCTTCAGCATAATCTAAGGTTGTCGAATAGTTCGAAAAATCCGGTTCTTGCGAAAGGTACCTTACAGTCGTCCCTGGTTGTAGAAATGTGTCTCCACTATCAGCCTCAATAATACCAGCAGCGATTTTTAATAGTGTAGATTTACCTGAACCATTTCGACCCACCAAACATATTTTATCATGATTGGATACGATTAACTCTGCACCTTCTAAAAGGGGCGTACCGCCAAAGGTCAGTTTTATATCTTTAAGTATTAAGATCGGTGGTGACATATAAAGGGTTTTATACCGCGTGAAAATAAGTGCAAGTACTCTGAGTAGATTCCCATTTTTTATGTTAAATATATTAAGAAATTAGTTTAATACCAATTCCGGCACATGACTCTTTTAAAAATGGTCTCAAGCTGATATTAAAATTATATTATCTAAAAGCTAGGGTATAAATTAAATGATCGCAGTGACGGTAAAAGAAAAATCAAAAAGCTCAGATGCTCTTGAATATGAGCTTATCGAAGCCGAAGTGCCTAAAATAAGTAAACAAGAATGTTTAATAAGAATTCAAGCAAGCGGCGTTAATCCCAGCGATGTTAAAGCCTTACTGGGGAAAATGCCAAATCTAACGTGGCCACGTACCCCAGGCCGCGATTATGCAGGGATTGTTTTAAAAGGCCCTAGCCGCTTGATTGGGAGAGAAGTATGGGGCACGGGCGGCGACTTAGGTATGAGCCGGGATGGTGCCCATGCAGAATTTTGTGTTGTTGATATTGCCGGGATCAGTGAAAAACCAAAGAGCCTCTCAATGGTTGAGGCAGGTTCATTAGGTGTTTCATGGACCTGCGCTTGGCTCGGCATGGTGGAGGGTGCAAATGTCAAAAAAGGAGAGACAGTTGTAGTTTTTGGCGCAAATGGGAAAGTTGGAGAAGCGTCTATTCAAATAGCATCTGCGGTTGGAGCAAGAGTTATCGCCGTCGAAAGAGATAATGATAATTATCTCGGGCATGCTACAGAAGCGATTGAAGTCATAAACTGTGCTAAGGAGCCGAATATTCTAAGTGCTCTAATGGATAAAACAAATGGGAAAGGCGCTGACATTATAATGAATACTGTTGGAAGCCCATATTTTGAAGTAGGCTGCAATTCTATGGCAAAAAATGGCCGACATATCATAATAAGTACGATTATCGAAGAAAATATAATTAACTTGCGAACTTTTTACCGAGGTAATTTTAAAATGGTAGGGATCAGCAATATGGACCATGATCACATTGTTTCCAGTAAACTACTTGAAAGTATAAAATCTGGTTTTGATAATGGTACATATAAGCCCTTTCCAATTATTCCAGAGAATATTTATTCACTAGACAAAATTGAACTCGCTTATAAGTCGGTTCTTCAAAATTTATCTCGTGATCGCATCGTAATTAACCCAGAGATAAATCCATGAATATGTCTTGCTTTGTAAATTCAACAAAAGATTGCCAGCTGCTTATACCAGTAACAAAAGATAAATACTCAGAATGGAAAACAAAACAAAATCATCAAATAAAAACGTGGCTTTTAAATTCGCGTTTTAATGCTGAACCTGGAACTTTTTGCATAGTTCCCGATGAAAACTCCATTCCAAATAAAGTGCTCATTGGTATTTCTGAGAAAATTAATCTATGGGATTTTAGCGATTTACCAAAAAAATTACCCTATGGTAATTATAAAATTGATCACCAAAATATTGAGAATATTGAAAAATGGTGTTTGGGTTGGGCTCTTGGATCTTATTCATTTGATAAATTCAAAACTACTAATCCTCGAAAAATTGCTCGATTGGTGATTAAAGATAGGCATAAAATTGAAGTGGCTGTACGTGCTACGTATCTTGTTCGAGATTTAATAAATACCCCAGCTTCACATATGAACCCGGAAGAGCTCGCAAAAGTTGCAAAGAAGATAGCAGATCAGAACAAAGGCAAATTTAAAGTTATAGTCGGAGAAAATCTTCTTAAAAAAAATTTTCCAGCAATCCACGCTGTGGGGCGAGCTGTTAAAGACAAAGAACAGGAACCTCGACTTATTGATATAAAATGGGGTAAGAAAAATCATCCTAAGGTAATTATTGTTGGGAAAGGTGTATGTTTTGATACTGGAGGATTAAACCTTAAACCAACCAATGGTATGAAACTCATGAAAAAAGATATGGGTGGAGCTGCAAATGCCTTGGGGCTAGCCCAGATGATAATGTCAACTAAGTTACCCATCCAGTTACGAGTTTTGATTCCAGCAGTCGAAAATAATGTTTCTGGAAATGCTATACGACCACTTGATATAATAAAAAGCCGTAACGGTAAAACTATCGAAATTACTAATACAGACGCTGAAGGTAGGGTAATATTAGCAGATGCACTAGCAGAGGCATGTTCAGATAAACCCGATCTTATAATTGACTTTGCAACTCTAACGGGGGCTGCAAGAGTTGCACTTGGTACGGAAATACCCGTGTTATTTACCAATGACGATAAATTTGCCGCAGCACTAACAAAGTCTGGGCTCGCTGAGCAAGACCCTGTATGGCGCCTACCATTATGGCATGATTATAGAAATATGGTATTAGGAGATTCAGCTGATCTAAATAATGCACCAGATGGTGGTTACGCTGGAGCAATAACAGCCGCCCTGTTTCTTAACGAATTTATTGAGCCAAATATTAAGTGGGCTCATATAGACCACATGGCCTGGAATATTGCATCGAAGCCTGGCCGCCCAAAGGGTGGAGAAGCTATGGGCTTAAGGTCCGTTTATAATGTCATTAGAAATACTTATACAGATTAAACCATATTTCTGAAACATCGAAACAGGTTTTTATCGACTATTTTGTTTTCGAAAACGTTTAAGATAATCTTCGATTATCAATTCAACTGGGGTGGCCAATAAACCTAAATCCTCAAACGTTCCTAATTTTGAGGAAACAATGTTATTAATTTTAAGTTGGGTAACCTGGTCACAAGTTAGCAAAGGAGAAGGTAATTTCTGTAAAAACCAACCTACAATGTAAAGATACCAAAATGGTATGGGCACTAAGATACGTTTTCGATCAACCTCTTTAAATATTAGACGCATTAATTCAACCCACGAATAAACCGTAGGGCCACCTAGTTCATAAACATTGCCCTGCGCTTTCTTATTATCAAATGCAGCCAGGATAGCCTCTGCAACATCGCCGACATAAACAGGCTGAAACTTTGTCCCACCATCTCCGTAAAAATTTGCACTAATTAATCGGCCATCTTTAAAGAATTTGAGTTTGGGAAATGCTGGGCAACCAAAGGCTGGCATAAAAAATGTAAAACGAGATATCGCAGCAAATAAATTAAAAAATTTATCCTCCGCGCCAAAAATAACGCTAGGCCGTAACACTATTGCTTTTTTAAATTCAGCAAGTACACGTTGCTCGCCCTCAGCTTTAGTCCTAGCATATAATGAAGCAGATTTACTATTCGCACCCAACGCCGAGATATGAATAAAATTTTTGACCCCAGCCGCTGACGAAGCCTTCGCTAAATTAGAAGCTCCTATAGTATGTAAATTATTAAAACTCTGGGTACCCCATTCTGCTAATATGCCAACTAAGTTGACAACGCTATCGGCTCCTTTTACGGCATTTTCGATAGTCGACACATCAAGGATATTTGCTGCAGTGGGTATTATTTGTCCAATATCAGCCATTGTTAACAAATACCTTGCAGCTTCGGTGTCCCTGACCGCTACTCTAATAATAAAATCTTGATCAGCTAATTTCTTTATAAGATGGCGACCTATAAATCCAGACCCACCAAAAACTGTTACGATTCTCTTATTCATAATTTAACTATCCAATTATAACTAATATGATTATCAGATTAAATCTGTTCATACAGCGTCAAAAGTTACCAGACAACCAAAACTCTATACTATATTCAATCTGATCAGGGCAATTCTTAATGATAATCAAAACTTTTGTAATAGGAACGTGCAATTATAATAAAGACTGAGGTTGATAAAATAAAAGCTTGGTTAGTTAAACTCCAAATTTAAGACCAATATTAATAATCTAGTTAATCCTGTAAAGAACGTTAATTGATTGTAAATTTTACGCAAAAATATTAGGTATTGCACCGGTAATATAAACGGTAAATACGCTTTTGATTACTGAAATAAATTTAATAGTCGTAAGGCCTTTAATCGAAGATTTCCAAGATGCATAAAATCGTAAGAATAATTTTTAAAAGTGTTGGCTTTGCGTCTTTTACTGTTGCCTGCGGTATACTCGTATCTATGTTCTTTATTAAAGAACCAACAAATATTGAAATTAAGGGAAATTGTAAAACACATGTGTGTGCCTCGAAGAAAAGTCAAGGGATTGATAATTTTAGCCATTGTTTAAAAAGATGCTATTTGGAAAGTAACAAAATACAGTCAGGTATGTGGGCAATACCCGTTGTTGTAGCCATATTCTTTATCGGAATCGGATTAATTCTTTTAGTTATTGCTTCATTTTTGCGCACAAAAAAGAAAAGTATTTAGTCCTCTGGGCATTCAATACAAAAACCTACATAGAATGTACCACCATAACTTTGAAATACTCAGTAAATTATTTATTTGCATATAATTATAATAGACGGCAGTAACACTAAAAATAAAACAACCAATTATGATCACCTGACTGACCATAATAATAATTTATATTTACAAAGATTACCTAAAATGGGAGGGATTGATAAATATTAAGGTGAACTTTGGGTAAACACTTAAATATTTAATAACATAAAAAATATTTGAATGCTAAAATAATGAGAGACAGATAAATTAATATATTGAACATCGCAGTAAACTGTTAGGATTTTGTTAGAATAAAAAAATATATTCACTTAATTCTCTCACCTAAAACTGCACCTACAGCTAAAGGGGTTTTTAAATGTCAGTAATATTTATGGCAATGTATCCAAACACGCCTAACACCGAATTTGATTTTGAATATTATACTAAACAACATATTCCATTGGCGAAAAAACTGTGGGCAAATAAGTTACTAAATGTTCAAGTAGTAAAGAACGCCCGATTGTCAGAGTCAGACAACAAAAAATCTAATTATTTAGTCATCGCCACATTTGAGGTTACAAATATGGAGGACCTTCATAATCTAATAAAGAACCATAGCGAACAATTGAGTAACGACTTTCCAAATTATACGAACGTAAAACCAATAATACAAATTAGTGAGGTTATTTTTTAACTAAATATTCAATAATTTATTTGATCGAAAATGAAAAAATCTGATTTACCAAGTAAAATTTGTTGCAACTGCCAAAGACCCTTTACTTGGCGTAAAAAATGGAAAGCTGTATGGGAAGAAGTAAAATATTGCTCAAAACGGTGTAAAAACGAATTCTCTCGAACATAATTTATAGTCCAGGATAACAAACCTTACCTCCAAAGACACTGATTAATACTATTTTACAGCGATCATATTTAGGCTTATCAGATGACCTCCTATCCTCATACTGCTGGCATCCTTAAAAATAGAAAATTCCTCAACACGCTTCCAATTACTAAACTTAGCTTTCGAAAAATAGTTAGCCAAGAAATCTTCTATTAGTCCTACTTTGTGATAGTCATATGCATCTACCTGTCCACCAAACATCATTCTCATTAGCTTATATCTCTGCTGAACCGTCAAACCCTCTGCCACAAATAACTGGCACAAAACGCCCAAATTTGGGACACTTACCATAAGTTCACCTCCAGGCTCGAGAACCCGGTGACAATGTAAAAAAGTAGTTTCTAACTCAGATTTATAGTCTAAATGCTCGAATACATGTGATGCATAAATTGTTTCAATACTTTTATCAGCAAAATTTGATAAATCAGTACAATTACCAATAAAATCAACATGAGGCCCTTTTTGGACATTTAATATCTTCCAATCAACATGTGCCTCTTGACCACCAATATGAAGTTTCATTTGTATCTCCGAGCATTATATAAAAATCTACGGCTTCCAATTATAGGTTTTTAAAGATGCATTTTAAATCTTAATAATTGTTTATCAGGTGAACAGGAGAGATAATCCAGTGAATAGTATAAGGATATGCACAATACTATTAAACCAACTTAATGGAAGTCTATTGAAAAGTTTCAAACCCAACCAAGTTCCTATAACAAATATTGGAATTAAAACCAAAGAGCGTTGAATGGTTATGAAATTAACTTGATTATGAAATAGTAGGCTGGCAAGTAAGAAAAAAACAGTCATGCCGGCGCAGACGGTAATATTAGCTCTTTGGATTTCTGCATTCTTTGGTGATGTAATAAAATATAAAGCTAAAAATTGTCCAGCTGGGAGACCGAATGCCCCCAAACCGGCCCCTGAAAAACTTCCAGCTAAGAAACTTATAAAAATATTTCTCGGGCCCCTATAAGTCCAACCTGTCATCAAAACCACGGCAGCAAATAATAAAAGTATTCCCATCATCTTTTTTATGAATAATGGGTCACTTGAAATCAAAATAAAAACAGAGAAAAAAACAAATAATATTGCTCCAATTAAAGCGGGGCCAAGCTCTGGCCAATAGACTGATTTAAGTGCTGATGGGATTAACTGAACTCCCCCAGCAGAGGATACTATTGCTGCTAAAGCAATGCCTTCAATCGGACCAAATAAAATTACAAAAAGTGGTATAAGTAATAACCCACTCGCAAATCCTGTATAGCCACGTATCAGACCACTAAACAAAGCAATTACAATTGAAAATATGATGTCTGTGGTAATGAATTCCAAAATAAGCAACTAATTTAAAAAGGATGAAAGCTTTTAATTAAAGGAAACTTTAACGCTTGTTATAAAACAAATAAAATAAAGGTCAACTTTGAAAAAGATAGTGGTTAATCTATTTTAGCATCAGTTTAGGATAATATATTAAGGAAAGAAATATGTCTGAAAACAATATAAAAATCAGTCGCATTATGGTGTTAACGGTCTCGCAGACTGCATATTGGACGCGCTCGATGCTGCTGGGCACAACATCTCAGATCTAAACACCAAAATATTAAATTTAGTGGACCAATTGCATAGCGATGGCCTCAGCTCGACCATTGTGCAGTGCCTGTAGAAGGTCCGTTTCACCAATATAGAAATAAGGAATGGAGCTAAGTTGGCGGCAGAAACTGCAAAACGATCTGCCAGCGAGTTAGGCCAAGCGTGATCATGGGTCAAGATATGCCGGATCGTCAAACCAACTTGGTACGCTCCATAAAAGAGGGCCGACTTATAGGTATTAGTCGTTACCGCCCAAAGACCCGTTTAAATAGTCACACGTAGTAACTAATAAAACACCATCAGCTTGTAAGACATAATTATATTGATTCTTTTACCTTTCTGTCTGTCCATATCTACCAGGTTGATTGTAACACGCTGAGCTAGACGTGAGTATGGAGGTTGGAATGGCTTTATTTTATACTATCGGTAGTACTGGGCCACCATCGAACTATATACTATAATTCATCAAATTTAGGCTCTCTCCTCACGATATTTTTATCAATTTGACCGGTTCTTTTTTGATATAAACTTACTATCCTTACAACCAAAAACAACAATGCCATTATAAAAATAAATATGATTAAACACATCAATAAAAATTTAGCAGACTGGCTCATAAACTCAGCTATTTCAAAAGCAACCCACATAAACCATGAGAAAAATTCATTTATACTTTGAGAAAACATGTTTTTTCCTATATTAAGAACATTAACATGCAACTTAAATGTGGCAAAAAGATGCCCTAAAAAAAATTAAAACATAAATCTTATATAACCATATTTAATGGGGGCTCTGGGGAAAATAGATCAAGCGATCATTAAGACGATTTTATTTGTTTTAAGTAACCAATAACATAATCGATGTTAAAAATAAAATAAAATAAGTTACCTTCTTAAACCAGTTTACAGGAGCAATTTTAAAAATATATTCCCCTAATTTAACTCCAAGAATAAATGTTGGAGCGATTATTCCTGCCCTTAAAAGCATATCTTGGTTGTATATATTTTGGAAAAATAGGCCAGTAATTGCCACTGCCAAACCGCAAGCTAATGCCGCCAATACATTTAATCTTTTTATCTCAGCTGTAGATGATGAGTTATGAAAAAACATCACTTGAAGAGGAAACCCGGGCACCCCAAATCCACCTGTTATTGCTCCAGAAAAACCGCCAGTAAATAGCTTGCTAACTAAACCTCTTTTCCCAGTATAATTCCAATTAATAGCCATCAAGAAAGTAATTACAAAAATGATTATACCCATGCATTTTCGTATGAACATTGGGTCAGTTGTCACCAAAAAAAATATTCCTATGGTCATCGTTAACGCACTCGCAGTAGCTACCGGGCCAACTTCAACCCATTCCACTCTTTGAATTGCATTTAAAAAATGTGCTCCTTGACCAAATAAAACAACAATCAAAATTATTGCAAACCCAGATACAGGGTCAAATAATATTGCAAAAAAAGGTACTGCAACTAAAGCGCCACCAAACCCAGCATATCCCTGAATAATTCCACTAGGTAAAGCAACTAAAGCAGCCATTAATAAGCTTAAGCTGAATAAACCTTCTAAATACTCCATGCATAGCACCAGTACATTTATTTAAATCACTAGTAAGTGCGATATTAGTGTCGATAGAGATTTAAAATCAAACAAGTTTGAGTTCCGTTTTAAGAAAAGAAATTATAGCTTTAGACTCGTATAACCAAGTGGTCGCACCATTTGACGAATCGATGCGGAGACACGGAACTTTGTGTCGTCCCCCATTAAGAACCAACTCTTCTTTAAAAATTTTATTATTTTTAGCATCTTTAAATTCAATTTCGAGGCCAAATTTTCTAACCTGTCGCCTAACTTTGACACAAAAGGGACACGCCTTAAATTGATAAATACTATAACTCGAGGTGATTTTATTGAGCTTTTGTTGTTCAACCGAACTACGCTTTATTGACTTTGGCCTGATAAGAATATCAAGAGTTAAAATAACAATTCCTAAAACCCATCTTACAACTTTCCATACAACCTTCAAATTACACTCCTTTTAAAATCCTTATATCTAATTCTTTTATTTTTGAAATTATTTCTGAGTTTTAGATAATGAAATCATATAGGTCTAGAAATAAATAGTATTATCGTTTTAATTAGTCTAATTAAGAAGTAGTAAAACTATAATTTAAGAGAATAAAAAATTGATAAATTTTGCCGCCTTACGTAATGAAATAAGACAACCACTTAAGCCAATGGAAATGCGAAAACTCCAAGTCGCAACGAAGGAGAAAGAAAATTATTGTTCGCTGGAGTCAAGCATGCCTGGATATTCGTGTTTATGTTCCTGTATATTGGATGGGATCACCTTTTATATTTATGAAAAAAAATGAAAGATATTTTTTTTGTTATATTAATTAGAAGTTATTCATAATTTTGTGACTTCTCCTTATTAAATTTTATTGGTAAGTTATCCAAATGTTTCAACGAAAGGATACAAAGTGACTATTCATTTTTATCAAGATGATATACCTTCCGAATTAGATTTTGGCGCCAGTATTGCGATAGATACCGAGACCCAGGGGCTTAATTTACAGAGAGATCGATTATGTTTAATTCAATTATCAAGTGGCAATGGAGATGCTCACTTAGTTCAATTTGAGAAAAAAAAATATAACGCTCCAAATTTAAGGAAATTACTCAGCGACAAGAAAACCCTGAAAATCTTCCATTTTGCGCGCTTTGACTTGGCTGCTATAAAAATGTATTTGGAGATCCAATGTGCCCCCGTATTTTGCACAAGAATATCATCACGATTAACGCGCACATATACAGACAAACATGGCCTAAAAGATATCTGTTCTGAACTCATAGGTGTTGAAATATCTAAACAACAGCAACAATCTGATTGGGCGAGCTCTGAGTTATCGCAAAATCAACGAGAATATGCGGCTTCAGACGTTCTTTATCTTCATCAACTGAAAGATGTTCTAGAACATAGGCTCAAAAGAGAAAATCGGTTAGAAATTGCGCGCGGTTGTTTTGATTTTCTTGAATATCAAGTTGATCTAGACATCCAAGGTTGGGGTGAACAAAATATTTTTGCACATCAGTAATGATAGAAAAGATAATTCTAAACAAAGAACATCTGATTTCTGTTATAATCCATATTGGAAATAGTAAATTGGCTTGAGTGGTGTATGAATAATAATCAAAAAATAGAAGAAAGTGATATTGAACGTGCCAAACAGGTTCTAAAGATTGAGTCTGAGGGTCTAGAATTATTAGCGTTATCGATAAATCACGAATTGTCACTAGCAATCAATATTTTGCAGAGGGTTGATGGCCGTATTATTGTAACAGGTATGGGGAAAAGCGGTCACGTAGCAAGAAAAATAGCAGCGACTTTATCTTCTACTGGTAAAGCTTCTTTTTTTATTCATCCCGGCGAGGCCAGCCATGGGGATATAGGAATGATTAACGCGAATGATGCAATATTGGCATTATCTAACTCAGGAGAAACGCCAGAGTTAAGCGATATCATAGCGTACAGTCGACGGTTTAAAATTCCATTAATAAGTATGACAAGTTTTATTGAAAGCTCTCTAGCCAATGAGTCTGATGTTACTCTCGTTCTACCTAAAGCAGAGGAGGCTTGTTTCATTGGTCTAGCTCCAACTACATCGACGACTATGATGATGGCATATGGAGACGTATTAGCTGTAGTTTTAATGCAGAGAAAAGGATTTACAGCTGAAGATTTTAAGCTTCGTCATCCTGGGGGAACGCTCGGCCAACGTCTTCTAAAGGTCTCAGAGATTATGCACCAAGGTGATGACTTGCCTCTGGCACAAGGTGGAGAGTTAATGAAAGAAATATTACCTGAAATGACTCGTAAAAGTCTTGGTTGCGTTGGTATAATAAACGATAAAGGTAGACTCAAAGGAATAATAACAGATGGCGATTTAAGAAGACATATGGCAAATGATATGCTCAATCTAACTGCCTCTGAGGTAATGACGGCGGGTGCCCATACTATTCGGCCAAATGCACTGGCCAGTGAAGCACTGCATATAATGAATGACAAAAAGATAACAAGTCTTTTTGTTGCGAATGAACATAAAATTATAGGTTTGGTGCACATACATGATTGCTTAAGAATTGATTTAACATAAATTAATTCACTGGAGATATTAAAATTTTTAGTATGCCCTATATCAGTATTCCGATTAAGAAATTAAGTTACCAACTTTGGCGTCAAAAAATGCAACTAGGACACAGTCTAAATTTAAAAAAACCTATTGGGATGAGTTCCTATAGTCGCTTTGTTTTTTTTATGAAATTTCTTTTACCTTCGATTGCATTTATTTTAGTTGGACTTGTATTGGTTTGGCCTGAAATCAATTTATCAAAAAAAGGGTTCTCTCTGAAATTTTCAGCTATAAATCGGGTAAATCCAGAACAACCCGCGATGATAAACGCCCGTTTCGTGGGCACAGACTCAAAAAACCAGCCCTACTCAATTACGGCCGATCTAGCAAAAAATATTTTACTAGGTGGTTCGTCTTTAGAACTAGAAATGCCTAAGGCTGACATAGCTATCAAGGATGGAACATGGTTGGCTATTATAGCAAATACTGGTGTATATGACCAAAACAAAAAAACACTAATGCTAAATGGTTCTGTAAATTTGTTCCATGATACGGGATATGAATTTAACACTGAGAGCGCTACTATAGACATAAATAAGGGAATAGCTTCTAGCAATTCAGATGTTACTGGACAAGGACCATTTGGAAATCTTAGTGCGGAGGGTCTAAAAATATTAAACAAAGGTGGCCAGTTCTTATTTTCTGGAAAATCAAAATTAATTATTTACCCGGACTCTAAGAAATGAACCTTAACCTAGAACATATTAAAGCCTTAAAATTTCAGTTTTTTATTTTAGTAATACTATTAGTGTCTTCTGAAGCAGTCTCACAGTCGTTTGATTTGGCAACTGGTAGCAGGGAACAACCAATTGAAATTACTGCTGATGATGGAATTGAGTGGCAGAGAGAAAACCAGTTAATGGTAGCTACTGGTAATGCAAAAGCCACCCGAGGAAATGCGACAATAGAATCAAATATACTGAGAGCTTACTACCAACGAAACAAAAAAGGTGAAACCAGGCTCACAAAGATCGAAGCGTTACAAAAGGTTAAGATTAAATCCCCAACACAACATATTACCGGGCAGAATGCCGTTTACGACCTTGAAAAGGCAATACTTGTTGTAAGTGGAAAAATAGTCAAATTAGTATCGGGTTCAGACGTCATCACGTCGAACCAACAAATGGAATATTTTGAAAAAAAAGAAATGGCCGTTGCTCGAAAAAATGCCATTATCAATCATGATGGCAAAAAATTACGCGCTGAGACATTAGTCGCATTTTTTTATAAGGATAAAGCAGGAAAATCAAAAGTAAGCCGCATACAAGCTTTTGATAATGTCATGATTAATACCCGCACAGAGCGCATTAAAGCTCAAAAAGGTATTTATGACCTAAAGTCAGGAATTGTTACTTTAAGTGGTAACGTTCGAATAAGCAGGGGTAAAAATCAATTAAATGGAGATAATGCAATTATCAATTTGAATACAGGCGTCAGCAAATTGCTGGCAAGTAATAATGCAAAGTCACCACAAAAAAAGAAACGCATTAGAGGATATTTGATGCCAAAGAGAAATTAAAAAATAATCTGTTTAACATATATTAATTATTCTAATAAAAATTAAACAAGTTTTTACTTGTATGCCGCTAGTATAAAAGGCTTGTAATTACGACCACATCCTTAAATCAATTGAGTAAGAAATGTGATTTATAAATTAAATACAAAATGGAGATATTTTGTCGGTACCTGAGAGCCCAAAGTTAGTAATGGACGAGTTTAGAGGCCTTGTAGCTGAAGACTTAGGGAAAAGTTTTGATAAACGCCCAGTTGTCCGAGGTGTTTCATTATCTGTTAAACGCGGCGAGGTTGTGGGACTCTTGGGTCCTAATGGTGCAGGTAAAACGACGTGTTTTTACATGATTACTGGGCTCATTCAACCAGATTATGGTAATATTATTTTAGATGGTAAGGATCTTACTGAATTACCGATGTATAGAAGGGCTAGACTTGGAATAGGTTATTTGCCTCAAGAGACTTCTATTTTTAGGGGTTTAACAGTAGAAAATAATATTAGAGCAGTACTAGAAGTGGTTGATAAATCAAGTGAAAAGAGGGAAGCAACTTTAGAGTCGCTTTTGGCTGAATTTTCTATTACTCATCTTAGACGAACTCCGTCCTTGGCGCTTTCAGGTGGAGAGAGACGTCGCGTTGAGATAGCCAGGGCTTTGGCCTCAAGACCGCATTTTATTTTACTTGATGAACCACTTGCGGGCATAGACCCAATTGCTGTTAGCGATATTCGAGATCTAATTTCCCATCTTAAAGAGAGGGGCATAGGAGTGCTCATAACAGACCATAATGTCAGAGATACATTGGATATAATTGATCGAGCCTATATTATTCATGATGGAATGGTGTTAATGGAGGGCTCACCATCTGATATAGTTGGCAATGAAGATGTGCGCAGAGTATATTTAGGGGATCGCTTCAATTTATAGTAGCGTAGAGAAATGGCAATAACTCCCAGATTACAGCTTAAGCAAAGCCAATCTCTTTTAATGACTCCTCAGTTGCAGCAAGCCATTAAATTGCTTCAGATGTCTAATATAGATTTGGCGGCATTTGTTGAAAATGAACTCGCTGAGAATCCTTTATTGGAGCGTGATGATGGTAATAATAATGATAAGAATAACCAAGTTTTAGAGACCGAGGTCTATGATAAAAATAATAATGCACTAAACGAAGATATTGGGGAAATCGCTTCCATTGAATTTAAAAATACTGAATCAATAACAGAGGAAAAAGCAAGCTCACTTGACATGGAGAACTATGAGAATTTATGGGACTCTGATTTAACAGCTAGTTCTATAAACGAAGTGCCAAATGAGGACCGGGGCATTACTCTAACAGCTACAGATACAAAGAATACAATTAGCAATCAACAATTTGAAAGAAATGACTATTCTATTGAAAACAATATAAGCCAAGAGGTATCATTAAGAGAACATTTACTTGGACAAATTAATATAGATTTTAATTTACCCTCAGATAAGCTTGTTGCAATATTTTTGCTAGATCAACTAGATGAATTAGGCCGCCTACCAAATAAAATAGATGATTTTTCTGCTACCCTTGGTTGTTCTCCAAAAAGATTAGAAGATATAATAGCAAAATTACAAATGTTAGACCCTCCTGGAATATTTAGTAGAGATCTCATCGAATGTTGGAGTGTGCAACTAAAGGATGTTGACCGCTTTGACCCTGCGATGGAGAAATTATTAGCAAACATAGATCTGGTAAGAGATCAGAATTATAGTGAACTCTCATCGTTATGTGGTGTCGATATTAATGATGTAAAAGATATGATAAAGGAGCTAGGGACGCTAAACCACAGGCCGGCAGAAGCCTTCGAAAATATTCTCGTTCAACCAATAATTCCAGATGTATTAATGCGAGCTGGGCCATCAAATTCATGGATCATTGAATTAAATACCGATACTCTTCCCCGTGTCTTAATTAATAATCAATATTACTCGAGAATAAGCAAGTCAGTTCGCAAGAAGGAGGACAAACAATATATTACAGATAAATTTCAGGTCGCAAATTGGTTAGTTAAATCCCTACATCAAAGAGCGACAACTATTTTAAAAGTTTCCACCGAAATAGCGCTTAAACAGCAAAATTTTTTCACCTATGGTGTTGAATATCTTAAGCCACTTGTTCTTAGAGATATAGCGGAAGAAATTGAAATGCATGAAAGCACAGTAAGCAGAGTAACCTCAAATAAATATATTCATACACCACGGGGCATATACGAATTGAAATATTTTTTTTCAGCTGCAATTAACTCATCAATTGGGGGAGACGCGCATTCAGCAGAATCAGTTCGCTATAAAATTAAATCTTTAATTGAAAATGAACTACCAGATAAAATCCTATCTGATGATAAAATTGTTAATTTTCTTCAGGGTAACGGTATAGATATTGCCCGCAGAACTGTTGCTAAATACAGAGAGTCGATGGGAATATCATCGTCTGTACAACGTAGAAAGGAAAAACAAATTAATATCTGACCTGCAATCCGATGTTAAACGACTTAAAACGTATCAACTGTTTTAAAGCCCAAAGGCCAAGTTAATGATCAACTTGACATAAAACACAGACAATACTAATTTCCGCCTCATTAAAAAAACTTAAAAGCAAATAAATAAGTAAACAATTTTTAGAGGTTGTAGTAAGAAGTTTAACGGTAGGTAAATGTTCATAATGAAAATAGCTGACCTAATAACACCCAAGAGTATTATTGCAAATCTAAAAGCCACAAGTAAAAAGCAAATACTCCAAGAAATATCACGGGGCCTCGCTGATTGTATAAATCATAATTATCAGGATATTTTTGATGTTTTATTAGAACGCGAAAAATTAGGAACAACAGGGTTCGGTGAAGGAGTAGCAATACCACATGGAAAAATGGAGGCATTGGATACTTCGTATGGATTTTTCGCACGTATTGAACGGCCCATAGATTTTGAGTCAATTGATGAACGACCCGTTGATTTAGTTTTCCTGTTACTCGCGCCCGCTTCATCAGGAGCTGAACATTTAAAAGCGTTAGCTCTAGTATCGAGATTATTGAGAGATAAAGATAGCTGCGAAAAGTTAAGGGGCTCATCGACACCGGAAGCTCTTTATGCTATTCTTGCCGAGCGTCACGATGATTAACCTTAACAGGATATAATTTGTCGGATAGTGACATTTGAACTAACAGAATTTATTGAGTATATTCGATAAGTTAGATTAGAAACTCAATCATTTACTTCTAATTCAATCGCCTCAACTGAAGTTGAATTTTCTGAAGAGTTGGTTAATTCTTTTTCAATTGTTATCTTTTTCACCCTAGGCTCTGGAAAAGGCCTGGTCATATCTATGTGTAGCAAACCATCTTTAAGGCGAGCGCTACTTACCTCGATGCCTTCTGCCAAAATAAAACTTCTTTGAAATTGTCTGGAGGCTATCCCACGATGCAAATACATGCGAGTGTCCTTACCATCAGTAATACGACCCCTTATAACCAGTTGATTATCTTCGGTGGTAACATCGAGGTCATCCATAGAAAAACCCGCCACCGCAAGGGTAATACGAAGTTCTTCATCGCTTATTTGCTCAATATTATAGGGCGGGTATCCCTCGGCTGAAGATTTTGAAACACGATCTAAAACGCGCTCAAAATGATCGAAGCCAAGTAAAAATGGACTGTCAAACACCGAAACACGTGACAATTTTAACTCCTCCCTAGCCACTTTACTCACATTAGCTTACTTAAGTATATTCTTTTTTACGCTCTTATCATAAGATAATTTGGCATATTTATTTTCTCCGTCAAGCGCTAGAGATAAAAAGGATAGATTTTTGAACGATATAAAACCACTTTAACCTTTAACTAATCTATATACTAGTTTAAGCTTAAACTATTTAGTTTTAAACAACATCAATTGAAAACAAATTTTTTTAGGTAAGATTATTAAGTACTCCTAGGGGGGGTCTGTATGAAACGAGAAAAGTTTGATCCGCACTTTGTTAAAGAAGAATGCGAAAAGTACGTAAAAAAAAAGGGAGGATTGGCCTTCGGAATTGCTAATCTTGAATCTCTCGAACAGATAGCTCCTCAAGGACATAATCCAACCTCAATGCTACCTAAAGTAAAAACTGTAATATCAATCGGGGTTGGTGGAGGCACTCAAGGGTCATGGTCCGCAGATGCTAAGACATTGGCATACATTGGTGATACAGAAACGATGGCGTATCGGATAGCTTATGGCCTAGCATTTTTTATTGAATCAAGATTTGGTTATCGTGCTATATTCGTACCTCCAGATATGGACCCTGAGAAAGGCGCTCGTGTGCCAATGCAGAGTTTAAAACTTCACGCAGAGGTCGCTGGTATTGGCGCTCGTTCAATGGCTGGGGATATTCTTCTTCATCCTGAATTTGGTATGATGTATTATGCATCAGTTTTTACAGAGTTGGAGATGCCACCTGATCAGCCTATGGCTGAAAATCCATGCCCGCATCCATCCTGCGTTACTCTTTACAAACGCACTGGACAAACACCCTGTCAGAAATTTTGCCCAGTAGAGTGCTTAAGTGGGAGTATTGATGAGAATGACCAAATAGAAGAGATGATATATGATTCACATGCGTGTGCAGAAATGTCTCAGCAATATGAGGCAATTCCAAGCGTCTTATTAGATACACTCGATGCCAAGAATCCCATTGAAAGAGGAATGGCATTGCACGGTCCTGAGAATCAAGTCTTATGGTATAAACTATCTATAGGAGCCGGAGAATTATTGTCTCTATGCTACGAATGCATGAGGGTCTGCCCAATTACTCAAACAGCGTTAATGGCAAATCCAGTTGCTAGAGGCGCAGGAATGCGGCAGAAAATAGTCGAAGCTGAAGCTGCTGCGAGAACTGAGCATAATATTGAACAAGAGAGTGATAAAATTAAATAATATGTCATATGGTGTCACTCAAGAAATGATAGACACGTTTGGAGATATCGTCTTCAAACTGAGTCTAAATAAGCAGATTAGAAGAGGCGATCCTGTTCGTAATCTAGATTTTGAGTCTATCGCAGCTAGCAGATCAGAAACAGGTCTAACTGACGAAGAAATTGCAAAAAAAATTGGCTTATTGCCCGAGCAAGTAAGTGTTGTAAGAGTATTTACCGAGCGCAAACATCATAAGATTGATCAACATCGAAGATTATATCATTTGGGAGGTGGGAAAAGGTGGAGAAAAGACAATTATAAGAATCCGTTGGAAAGACTAAAATTTAGGGAGGACGCAATGTTGCTTAGAGAAGCAATTAAATTTAAACCAGAGCTTGTTACAAAATATATAGAAAAGGGTTTTTGGGTTGATGAAACACTTAACAGTCATCTCAAACATTACGCCGTCAATTCTCCTGAGTCACTAGCAATCATTCACCCTGATGGTGAACTCACTTATAAAGAATTGGATGAACAAGTTGAACAATTAACAAATGGTTTATTAGGGCTAGGTTTGACTAAGGGGGACGTTGTTTCTGTCCAACTACCAAACACAATTGAGTTTATTCTATGTTATTTCGCTATAACGGCGTTTGGCGGAATTATGCAAACCATTCATATGTCCTACCGCGATACTGACATTGAGTTCTTACTGAGTCATTCAAGATCAAGAGCCATAATTTGTCTTCCAAAATTTAAAGACTTTCCAACACAAGATGTTATGTTGAGACTCAAAAATAAGTTAAATACACTTGAATATGTTATAAGCACTGGAACAGAGGCTACTGACGGCGTATTAATATTACAAAACCTCAAATTCCCAGGAACCCCTCAAATTGAAAACCCCCCCGTCGGATCAGATCCATTCCTGTTACTATACACTTCTGGAACAACTTCAAATCCCAAAGGCGTGCCACTAACCTATCAAAACATGATCGGCAACGCCCGCTTGAGTGTCCCAGAATTTAATATGTGCTCAGAAGACAGAAATATTTCTGCGGCCCCTTTCACCCACCTTTATGGACTTTATAATTTTCATGTCGCGTTATGTGCTGGCGCCACAAACATTCTACTACCCGTTTTTACCCCCGATGGACTTGCTGAGACTATAGAAAGAACAAAATCCACAACTATATTTTTGGGCCCTCCTCATGCAGCATCCATGTTAGATTTAAATCTAATAGAAAAATATAATTTTTCCAGTATTAGATTTTCGATGTTTTCAGGATCGGCATGCCCCAAGCATATACTGACGGCATACAGAGAGAAAATCTTAATACAAAATCGGAATACACGTATTGGTCAATTGTGGGGAATGACAGAAACAGCAGGAGCAACCTTTTGCCGTGACTCCGGTCCAATAGATTTGCCACTAACCTCTGCTGGTCCAGCTGCTCCCGGCAATGAGGTGAGAGTTGTTTCACGCGATGATGGAACGGTGCTATCATCAAACATTGAAGGTGAACTCCAAGTACGCGGCAGTTCAGTCTTCCCTGGGTATTTTGACAATCCAGAAGCTAATAAAACGTCCTTTACCAAGGACGGTTGGTTTAAAACGGGTGATCTTGCCATGCTTGATCAAGACAAAAACCTTATATTGACAGGCAGAATAAAAGATATCATTAGTCGTGGAGGGGTGAAATTTAACCCTGCAGATATCGAAGAGCTAATTATGAGCCATCCTAGCATTAACCAAGCAGCGATAGTACCCATGCCAGATAAAGTTCTAGGCGAGAGAGCGTGTTGTTTTGTTACCGTAACACAGTCTCAAAATATTACTTTAAAAGAAATTTGTGTGTTCCTAGATTCAAAAAGAATTTCGAAAAATAAATGGCCGGAAAAATTAAAAATTATTAAAGAAATGCCATTAACTCCAACTAAAAAGATTATTAAAAATAAATTGCTAGAAAAGCTATAATTCTATTCCACCAAATATGATCATTAGGATAATATTTAATAGCGTTTTACGAAATTTACTCACAAAATATTACATAAGTAAGAACCCTCTTTAAACCCTA
>JADHRD010000141.1 GCA_016777585.1 Rhodospirillales bacterium
GTGCTTTTCTAGAAGAGGCTATATAAGCAATCTTATGCAGATCTAAAAAATCATTCAACCACAACTCTTTATCACCAAAATTAAAGTATTTAACCCCAGAAAGAACGAGATCTGGTTTTCTCATCAATAATTTATTTAAATCATTTTGCGTATTAATCTGAGTAACTATAACATTAGAATAATGATTAGATAAAATAGTCAAAATAACTTTTTCATCTAATTTAATACCAACATTCTTTTGGTGTGATAGTTTATTTTTTAACTTTGGAACGACAACAATTTCAATCTTTTTATTGGATTTTCTAGCCAGAATAATTTCACTTTTTAAGGAAATACTCTCTAAATTAAATTTAGATGTTGGTTCAATAATCATAAATAACTAATAACCCCATACTAATTTCCGATTTTTCTAATATTAGAATAAATTAAACCTAGATTCTTTTTCCCTCTTTTTTAAACTACGAGTAATAAAGTTAGCTAGTAACAGTTGAACGCAACTCTCATCTAACCCATCTTCAAACAGTTCAGGAGGCGCAAAGTTTAATACAAAATAACGATGGTCAACTATGATAAAAACTTATCAAGGAAAGTTTAGCGTGATTTACAGTTTATATGGTTCATTTATTCTTTAGCGCAAGGGCGAGTCGACAAATCACCGTGTTTATTCGCCTTTAAAATATTAATTAACCCTTTGTAAAAAGAATATACAGAAATAACACTTTTAAATATCAGAGACTTAAAGAATATAACAAATATAATAACAAAATTGACGGATATTAATGTAAGCGAGTATCAATGAAATCTAACAGGCTTTCGATTTCCACGTCGAAAACATCTATGATATCCTGAACAACTTTAGATCCATGAGATGGCCGCCGCACAACCTTTATCCAACATCATCCCATCTTCGATTAAGCTTTAATTACGTAGGCTTATTTTTAGCCTCGCGATAACTAATATATGCAACCGAAGCAAAAATTAATGCTCCTCCAAACCACACCCAGATATTTGGCACTTCACCGAAAAGAATATATCCAAATATAGCTGCCCAGATTAGCCTAGAAAAATCGTACGGCGCCACTGCTGAAGCATCGCCATTTTTTAATGACTCCGAGAGAAAATATTGAGCCATCGTTGAAGTAACCGCTACTTCGATAAGCCAAACTATTTGTTCTAAATCTAGAACGTTAAGATGTGGAAAACTGAAAATAAATGTTACTGGCGTGAGAACTACAACAAGATAAAGCGTTGAAGTGAGACTGCTCTCAGTGTTACTTAATTTTTTTAACGCTATCATAGAGCCTGCCCAAGAAAGAGAGGCAAACAAAACAAGAATAGCACCAAAACTAATAATCTCGGTACCCGGTTGAAGAATAATAAGCGTGCTTGCGAACCCAATGAAAAGAGCTACCCAACGTCGCCAACCTACAAATTCTCGTAATACGATGACAGCCAACAAACTCGCAAATAATGGAGCTGTAAAGTTTAGAGCTGTGGCCTCAGCGATCGGGATAAGGCTTAGAGCAAAGAAAAATCCGAGCATAAAGCCAGAATTCAAAACTCCTCTTAGGATATGCAATTTCAGATGTTTAGTTTTTAACACTACAAAATTATTTTGCAGCAGCCAGGGCAATAAAAATATTATACCGAATATATTTCGATAAAATGCAGTCGCAAAAGGATGAACCTGATCAGAGAGCTCTCTTACGCCAGCATGCGCTGCCGCAAAGCTTGCAGCAGACAAAATCATGAAAAAAGCACCTTTAAAGTTACTTTTTTCTAAAATAATCTTATTCAATATATATTTTCCTTAATAAAATAAAGCGAGCACACGAGATCGTTTAAAGAATAAATAAAACATAGGAATTGTATGAGACTTAGATCCAGACACCCAACTTTTTCTTTAAACCGCTCTCTCTCAATCGGTGATCTAAGAGGCAGCCGAATTACAGCAAAATTTTTTTTAATACCAAGGTAGCAAGAATAAAATACCAAAGACATTTCTATATAATGCAGTAGCAAATGGATGAACCTCGTCCGAGAGCCCCCTTACTCCTGCATGCGCTGCAGCAAAACTTGCAGCTGATAAAATCATAAACAAAGCGCCTCTAAGGTTATTTTTTTTCTCCAAAATAAATTTATTTAAAATAACGACCTCAAAAAATAACCTCAACTGACACTCATACAGAAAATTTAGTTATGATCAATCTGAAAGTTCTTTGTGAGAGTGTGCAACAATATTTGACTCTTAAATTTGATTTAAAGCTAATATCAAATTAATTGAAATATTTCATATACAAATATTTATGAAATGATTTTGATGAAGTTGCCCTTTAATCGAGATATGCATGAATATAAATGTCCAGAATAAAAACACCTCCACTTCTCCCAATAGCGAACCACGGTTTCTTCACCAGCATTTTAGACTCTACGTGGGGTAACAAATATGCCTGGCATTGTTCTCGATAATAAAATAAGCATCGTTGGCTGGATAAGTTTAGGCATCTTCTAACGCTTTTTTTCATTTTATTAAAAATATTTTTTTTCAAAAGCGTTTGTATTAGAACTAAAGGCATAGAAACATATTATTTGGAATATAATATTTACTTGCAGGTAATAAAAATAATCTGCAAAACCTTATGCTAGTTGAAAGGCAGTAATATTTAATGACTAATAAACATCCGAATATTGTTTTAATAATGACAGACAATCAACCAAATGACGCTGTGGGTTGTTACGGTAATGATGAAATTTATACTCCAAATATCGACGCACTAGCGGCTAACGGTTTACGCTTTAATAACGCCTATTGCCCAAATGCCATGTGTTCGCCCTCAAGAGCCTCAGTTTGGACCGGTCGAATGCCCTGCCAACATGGCGTTCACACCTGGCTAGACGACCGATTAATGAACCAGTGGCCTGATGATTGGAATGCTATAGCCGAATTTCAAACTCTGCCCGAAATATTGAAAAACAATGGCTATGACACGGCTATGATTGGCAAATATCACCTTGGAAAACTCGACAAGCCTCAGAATGGGATAGATCATTGGGTTACCATGGCAAGAGGCCATACTTTAGATTTCTATGGTAACGAAATGCGTGTGAATGATGAGACCTTTATTTACGAGGGGCACTCGGTTGACTTCTTTTCCGAGAAAGCTGTCGATTATATTTATGAACGTGCTAACGCACCTGATAAACCCTTTTTACTAATGCTGCCGTACAATGGACCTTATGGCCATTGGCCTTCAATTATGGGAGCAGCTAAAAATGAATTTTGGGAAAACTACAAACATATGCCAATGAATTCTGTTCCAAGAGAAGGAATAAACAAAAAAGCCATCGAGGTTTTTCAACTTGCAACTAATTACCTATCTAAAAAAAAAGGTGGTCCAGATTTTAGCTCTCTCCTTCAAATGCCAAACGACCTAACTACGCTTCGTAACTACTATTCACAGGTAAGTGTTATCGATAAAGGTGTGGGACAAGTCATGAGTGCATTGAAGGCCGGTGGACTTGATGATAATACCATCGTTATTTATACCGCAGATCATGGGTTTTCTTTGGGGCACCATGGTTTTTGGGGGCATGGACAGGCGACTTGGCCATCAAATGCATTTCGAATAGCTTATAATATTCCAATGATCATGAGTGGTTCAGGAGTTCACAATCTGGGTTCTAGTGAAGCTTATATTAATAGTACCGATCTTTTCGCAACTCTTCTCGATCATCTGGGAATTTGGGAGACCCTAGAGAAAAAAAATATCCCGTCTCGAAGCTTTGCCAAACTTCTTGATAACGGAAAAGCAGACTGGACCAATGAAGTTTTTCTAGAACAGGAAGAAACACGTGCCATCCGAACGCCAACCTGGTCATATTTCAAGCGCTTTACTGATAGTAAAAATTATCCTTTGACCAATGAGCTTTATGATCTGAGAGAGGACCCAGACGAACGTTTTAATCTTGCTGGAGTTAAAAATTATCAAAAAATAGAGAAAGAGCTGTCAAATAAAATTAATACCTTTTTTAGGATTTATGCTGATCCAAAATTTGATCTTTGGAGAGGCGGAAAACCAAAATCAAATACCTCGCGTCCGTGGCTATGGAAAGATGCCTGGGGTGAAGAATGGAACCCGATAACTTAAAAACACTTTCTTTCGAAAATTTATAGAACTCTAAATTAATTCGACACAGATATTGCGTTAAATAATTACCTGAAATTTAATAAAGAAGTACCAAAAAGGGAGTTCGTGACCACTGGCAAACTGATGCCCGGTTTACGCTCAATAGCAGGCATTAATCACACCAGCTTTAAGAAATTTCTAATGGTTAAAATCAGATTTCTCACTAATTTTTATTTGACAAATCGTTTGGCCGAAATTATGTGATCGCATTTTAGGGATTTTTGCATAAATCGTTTTGAGAGAGAAATTATTTTAATTTAAAACGTTGAGAACAACTTGCCTTAATGCTAGCTTTTACTAAAATTCACCAACTATGAAAAAATTATTCGATCTTGAGAAGCTAGATTATTATCTGACCGAAAGCTCTCGACAAGTACACGGCTATCTGCAATCTGGCTCAGCTTCAGTAATCTGTTCAATTTTTGATATTCAAGACGAGCTGAAAATTTCTGGCAACATTGCTGAAATTGGCGTTTTTCATGGCAAACTTCTAATTCTACTTTGTCATAGCTTACGCGAGGATGAAATTGCATTTGCAGTTGATTTGTTTAATTCACAACCCGACATTCAAGGAATCAAAACCGAGGCCGAGCATCGTCAATTTAGCTCTGACAACCTGTTCGCCAATCTTGTAAAAGTCAATATTGACCCTGAACTTGTCAAACCAATTATCTACAACACCCAAGACCTCTCCGACTGCGATTTAATCCAAAAGTTTGGCAGCTCTAACATACGTTTGTTTAGCGTTGATGGAGATCACTCACGTGAGGGTGTCCGACATGATTTAAATTTAGCAGCGGCTACGCTGTCTAGAGGTGGCATTATTTTAGCTGACGATCTTTTCAATACGATTTGCCCTTCACTTACTGAGGGCATTATTGATTTTTTTCGTGAAGATAATAATGGACGTCTAGAGGCTGTTGCCGTTGTGGCAGCCAATGGTCCCGTTCACACTGGCTCGACCAAACTAAT
>JADHRD010000037.1 GCA_016777585.1 Rhodospirillales bacterium
AACGAGTATGCAAAACCCTCGCAAGATATCATGATAGGAGGATTTAACTCTCAACACTTGTACTTTGATACATTTAAAATTAGATCAGAACTTGGTTATCTTGATAAAATATGCCCGAAAGATGCATTAAAAAGAACAGTAGACTGGTATTTGGAGACCCCTCCTAGTTTAAATGCTGCATCCGAGACTAATTTATCCGAACAATATAAAACTGAAGATAAACTCAAAAGAATTAGTTCTGAAGCAAAAGAAAAATATAAACAAATAGGTTTAAGTCCCCCTGACTTCAAACATCCTTACGCACATCCGAAAAAACCTGGAAAACTAAAAGATCATCTAGGCAGATAAGAGAATATCTAGTAAATAGGTATATTAGATAATATCTAGAGTGTGAGCATCAACTATGTGGGAGAAAACAATGCCTTTTTACCAATGGGATAAGATGGTAAAAAAAAATATAGCAAAACCATCTGAATCAGAAGGAAGTATAATTATTGGCGAGAATATAACTTTAAATAGATCAGTAAGCCAACCAGGTAAAGTTGCCAAACCTCATTTTCATGGTTGCGAACAAATTTTAAACGTCGTGCAAGGAACAGCACAATTTCGGGTAGGCATAGAAGAAAAAAAGGTTTCTCAAGGAGATGTTGTGCATATTCCGGTTGGGGTAGAACATGAATTTACTAATATTGGAGAAGAAGAATTTATTTATCTCTCGTTTAAAAATAAGTCAGAGGATTGGCCCCCATCGGAAAAATAAAACCCACAAATTTATACATTAAACAGCAAAATATGACTATTTATGATTAGGTCTTAAGTGAAAGACCATGACCAGAAACTTTCGGCGTAGTAATCCTCCCCCTATTGTCAACTTGTGGCCATCCATCGAACGCATCTTCGATTAATGGAAAATCTTCCAATAACAGTTCCCCTCGAAAAGTCCCATGTAAATGAATAAATAAGCCCGGAAGAAAATGCGGAGCTACAATAATATTTCGCTCCGCGGCAAACATGGAAATTTCAAGGCATGGTGTTATACCTCCAGCCATCGCAAGATCAGGCTGAATATACGAGGGTATTCTATCCTCCATGATTGTAACAAAGCGGTCTTGCCCCTGAAGATGTTCTCCAAGCGCAATTGGAGCAATATTATTCAATTGGGATAATCGTCTATATGATATGATATCTCCCGCAGGGAGAGGCTCTTCTACAAACTTCATATTTAGAGCACTTGCTGCTTCCAGGAGCCTTAGGGCCGAGTCAAAATTCCCCTTTTCATTCGCGTCCGACATGAGTTCAATATCGTCTCCTATCGCCGCTCTTATTGCTTCTAAAAACTCACTATCTTTATCAATAGCGTTTACTCTAGGCTTTACCGCCGTATAACCGTTCCCTATGTGATGCATTGATTTTTCTATAGCTTGTTCAACTGTGTCATTAGGATTAAAGTTACTGCTCGCATAGACAGGAACCTCTCCAAATTTTCCTCCTAACGAAATATTTAGAGGGACCTCCTCTAAATTAGACTTTAAATCCCAGATACCCACATCTAAAGCGGCTAAAGCTAGCATATTAAGTCCATCACCAGTACGATTAAAGCTTTTCTGAATTTCAACCCACTTCGCTCTAGGATCGGTTAGAGACTTGTTAATCAAGAAGCGCTCAGCAAAAGTTTGGGCTAATTTTGCTACCAAACCTCCACCGCCGCCAATAACGTAACTGAAGCCAAGTCCGGTTAAACCATGTTTATCGATGAGTGTAACCACAATTATGTCGACACCAGTCACGGTTGAACCGCCTATCGGTTTATCAAACCGGCGCTCAATCAAATCAACTTTAACATTTTTTATAAACATCATAAACTGCCAAAGGCCGCTCTAGTATATAGAGTTTAAAAAATATTACTTTTGCGCCTCGAGAAAATCTATCATTTTTATAACATCAGCAGCGTCTATTCTACCAATAGGTCCTGAGCTATACGAGGATGTAACAACTTTACCCTCTTTATTTACGATAAATTCAGACGGTTGAATTAACCCTCGCCTTTCTTCCCACCACGATCCCATAAAATCACGGTGCTCCTCATTAGCGCCATAACCAATTGGAAAAGAGACATCCTGTGCTACCTCACGTGCCTTGTCTTCTGGATCAACACTAGCAGCAAATACCCTAATATCTCGCTCCTCCAATTGATCTTTTATTTTTTCAAAGCCGACTAACTGTCGGCGACAGTATGGTCACCAATGACCTCTATAAAATAGAATAACATTATATTTCCCCTCAAGATCATCGGGCAGATTAATGGGATCACCACCTACTATATTAACTGCCATTTTAGGAAAAACTGAACCTGGGCCCAATTTATTAGTCATTTGTGTGTCCTTTCGCGAACTTAAGAATTTTGAGATTTTATATAGTCTCAATATTAAGAATTTCTTTTCTATTTATAGGTTTAAATTTCTATAAACCCAACACATTTAATTAAAGATGGTCAAAATAAAAGCGGACATCCCACTAAATAAAGAATCATTGTTAATTCTTAAGGATATTTAAATCCCTTCATTAATTCTAGGCAAGAGAGAATTAAACTCATAAATTATTATTCCCAAAAAAGTGTTCCTATCGATTATATTTATTTCTACAGTCAAATATTTCAAACTACTTTCATTACTTGTTAATAATTTTTTAACACTCCCAGTGCACAATAACTTGTGTTAAATAGAAATTTTAACAGAACATGTAGTAATTCCAGAAAGGTAATACAATGATGTTACAAGCATTAGGACTCTCGAACGAGTTTAGAAATTTTAAAGCTCCTAAAAAATTGGCTAGGGCAAAAAATTCTAGCGAAAATGGTAGATTTGCAAAAAGTCATCGAAAAGAAACTCAAAAAAGCGTTATTGCTGATAAGTATGGCAAACACCATAAACTCAATTTATTGGTTTAACTAAATCATACAATGAGAAAAGCTGCTATCTGGCTCTTTTGGAACAACGCTTAAAAAAATTAATTAACCATCGCTTTACCAGATTTGCAAAAAAAATCAGTGGCCCTAACAAATAGATGGCTTTTGAGCCAAAATGTAATAATGTACTCTACTCAAGTATATCGCAGTAGCGTCGATAAAATTCTTAAAAATATAGAGAGTTTGAATTGAAAAAAAGAAAAATTTTAATAGTTGGCGCTGGACTTGGTGGTTTAAGCGCGGCTGGTTGCCTTTTAAAAGCTGGATTTGATATTGAAATTTATGAACAAGCTCCCTCACTAGGTGAAGTTGGCGCTGGCATTCAAATGAGTGCAAATGCAATGCATGTTCTTAATTACCTGGGTATAGGGGAGAAAATCTCAGCGCAGTCTGTTCGACCTGAAGCATACGTATTTAGGCTCCATAATACAGGAGAAATCATAGATCGATTTGCCTTATCTGATGAACACTTGGCACTACACAAAGCACCGTATAATCAGGCCCACAGGGCCGACCTACATAATTTACTTACCGAGATGGTCTTAGAATTAAAACCAAATTCCATTCAATTAAACAAAACACTGAAATATTTCGAAGAGTCAGACCGAGGAGTTAGGCTTTTCTTTGACGATGGAACCAATGTCATTGGTGATATTTTAATCGGAGCAGATGGCGTTAAATCGGTTATAAGAGATCAAATATCGGGCAAAGTACCTGCAACTTACACGGGAGATTCCGCGTGGCGTATTACGGTTCCAAAAGAAGCTCTCCCTGAAAATTTTATGGACCATGTAATGTCAGTGTGGATGGGTCCGGGTAAGCACGCTGTCACTTATTGGATAAAAGGTGGGACACTTCTTAACTTTGTAGGTTGCGTTGAAACACCCGTCGCTTCCGATGAGTCATGGACGGCAAAATTTCCATGGGAAGAGATGAAATCAAATTTTAAAGGCTGGCATCAAGACATTCAAACGGTTATTGATTTAGCAGATAAGAATGAATGCTTTCGCTGGGCTCTATACAACCGGCCAGTCGTTAAAAATTGGAGTACTTCTCAAGCGACTATTTTAGGTGACGCAGCCCACGCAACATTACCATACCTTGCTCAAGGAGCTGCCATGGCCATAGAAGATGGCGCCGTTTTAGCTCGTTGTCTCAAAGACGTTAGTGAGACATCAGAAGCGTTGAATTTATACCAGCGTAACAGATATGATCGAACAAAGAAGGTTGTTGAGACAAGTAATGCCAACCGCAAACTCTTCCACTTAGACAATGAAGCTGAAATAAGAGCCTATTTTTCAGATCGCGACGAGGGAGCTAGCAGAAACGATTGGCTTTACTCGTACAACCCGCTTACGACGGTCTTAAAATAAACAAAAATATCAGTGACACGCCTTTCCCAGTACTTTTAAACGCCAATAATTATAAGGTAACGGTGTAATAAAGCCTGCTAATAACATGATAGGAATAACCCACAGTTTTAACTGCGCTCCGCCAGTCAACCAAACATCTACTAAATTCATTGCGAGCTCCATTGAAATCATGGAGAGCAGCGACATTCCCAATGCGGTCTTAAGCGCCAATTCAAAGCTCATTTGTCGCAATAATATAATGGTTTCAAGAATAATCGAAGTTATAAGGCCATTAAAGATAGCCAGGCACATAATATTAAATGTCGACCACTGAAAATTAGAAAATTGAAAAAAAGCTATGGTACCCATATCACCTATGGAACATCCTACTAAGCACCACAGTGTGTTGTAAGATGCTCGCCGCCAAGTATCTTTACACATCCAATCGATTTGGATTTTCTCAAATATATTACTCATGATAAAACCTTGTGGTTTAAATTATTTTACTATTTATTTAAAAATAAACAGAGTCTGCTTTTTAATATTTATAAACTAAACAGTTATTACACCACTTAATACTTTTAATTGACCATAACAACGAGAGAAAAATAACAATAATGCTTCAGGTAATAATTATCTTACTGTCATTATCTTTAACTCAAGTTTCTACTGCCCAAGATATAGAAATTGAAAAACAATTACAAATTTTAACGATGGCGACTGAAGTTAATAAACCTCAAAAATTGCCTTTCTCAGCTGATTTAATAGAGTGTTATCGTGAGAGGTTAGGGCGAATTGATGAACAGTTTGGCGATCCAGAAAACAGAAAGAGAAATAATCTTATAAGCATAGAGCGGTATGCAGCTTGGGTTCAAGACCTTGATTTAAATGACTGGCGCGTTCCATCACCTGTTACATTGCGTAAATGCTACACTCAACTTAAGTCCAAACAATGCAGAGCAAATGAGGGAGCAGTTTTAGCTCTTACCACAGCTGTTATGAAATGTGATTGGAACGAATTACAGAGAAATAAAATCAAAAAGAATAAATAAATTTATCGCATTTAGGGTCTAAATAGACTTCATATGCGTACCAGAAAAGATAAACTTAAGTCAGATTCATTCGAGTCCGGGAGTTACCGAAGTTGAAAAAGCCGACTAAATTGTGCTGGTTCCGTCAGGATCTTAGACTAAAAGATAACCTCGCATTAAACGCAGCAGCTTCAGATAGCTGCTTTTTACCCATATACATTTTAGACGAGGTGAACCCAGAAAAATTTAAATTGGGGCGAGCGAGCCGCATATGGCTTCACTACTCCTTAGAGCAATTGAACAAAGAGTTAGATGGAAACTTATTGTTATTCAAAGGGGATCCAGAACTTATATTAGCTGAAATTGCAAAAAAACTAGATATATCAGAAGTCTACTGGAATCGTTGCTACGAGCCTTGGCGCATAGCACGAGATTCGAGAATAAAAGAAAAACTTATCGATACGGGGATCAAAGTCCGTAGTTATAATGGCGCCTTATTATGGGAACCCTGGGAAATAGCTAAAGCGGATGGCACACCATACCGGGTTTTTACTCCTTTCTATAGAAAAGGGTGCCTAAGTGCCTCATTACCAAGAAAACCTATTGCTCGGCCAAAGAACTTCAACTTTATAAACAACACAGACCTAACTAGCGCAAATTTGCCATCTTGTAATCTTAAAAACCTTGAGCTTCTGCCAGATTTGGACTGGGATAAAAAGATTATAGATAACTGGGATATTGGCGAAATAGCCGCTGAAAGGCGTTTGCAAGTTTTCTTAAATGATGGAATTAATGATTATAAGGATGGTCGAAATTTTCCATCTAAGACTAATGTTTCAAGGCTCTCAGCTTACCTGCATTGGGGCGAAATATCGCCAAACACAATTTGGCATGCGGTACAGGAATCATTCAAAACTGATAAAATAAAACCCGAGTTACATGATAAAAGTAAAGATACTTTCTTAAGTGAAATAGGATGGAGGGAATTTTCCCATTCACTCCTTTATCATTTTCCTAGTCTACCAACAAAGAATCTGCAGTCTAAATTTGATAGGTTTCCTTGGCAAGAAAACCGAAAAGACTTAGAGGCATGGCAGTCTGGGTCAACAGGATACCCCATAGTAGACGCTGGAATGAGAGAGCTTTGGCAAACAGGGTATATGCATAATCGAGTTCGAATGATTGTCGGTTCATTCTTGGTAAAAAATCTTCTCATTCATTGGCATCAAGGAGAGTCGTGGTTTTGGGATACACTCGTAGATGCGGATCTAGCTAATAATAGTGCGAGTTGGCAATGGATAGCAGGCTGTGGAGCTGATGCAGCTCCATATTTTCGAATCTTTAATCCAATAACACAGGGTAAGCGTTTTGACCCAGATGGTGATTACACTCGTGAGTATATTCCTGAGCTTTCCGCTTTATCGGACAAATATTTATTTGCACCTTGGGAGGCCCCAGACAATATTCTGGAACAGGCTGGAATCGAACTTGGAAAACATTATCCCAAGCCAATATGCGATCTAAAATTATCTCGTGAACGCGCACTTAAGGCATTTTCACAATTAAAAGTAAATCCATGACAAAAGCACTAAGGCTCGTTTTAGGGGATCAGTTAAACATCAATATATCATCGCTCGCAGACTATGAACACGAGACGGATTTAGTGTTGATTTGTGAGGTTAACGAAGAGGCAACTTACGTTAAACATCATAAGAAGAAAATTGCCTTTATATTCTCAGCCATGAGGCACTTTGGCGCTGAGTTAAAAAATAATGGATATACTGTTGAGTATTCACGCATTGATGACCGAGATAATACCGGTAATTTTTTTGGTGAAGTTAAAAGGTGCCTAAAGAAATATAATTTTGATAAAATTGTGGTGACAGAAGCAAGTGAATATAGGTGTCTTAAGGAAATTAAATCTTGGAGCAAACAACTTAATTGTGAAGTAGAAATTCTTGAAGATGATCGATTCTTAAGTTCGAAAAATAATTTTATTGATTGGGCGCAAGGGCGCAAAGAACTCCGATTAGAGAATTTCTATCGCGAAATGCGAAGAAAACATTCGATATTGATGAACGACAAACAACCGATTGGTGAAAAGTGGAATTTTGATAATGATAACCGCAAACCCCTAACCAGTGGTATCGCAATTCCCCAAACTTACAAAGAAAAACCCGATCAAATTACTCAAGAGGTTATAAAATTAACAGCCAAATTGTTTGATAATCATTTTGGAAATCTCAATGATTTCCACTATGCCGTGACCAGAGACCAAGCTTTAAAAGCTTTGGGACAGTTTATTAAAGAGAGACTTTCGTCATTTGGTGATTATCAAGATGCAATGTTAATGGATGAGCCTTGGCTTTATCATAGTCATATAGGCCTATATTTGAATTGTGGATTGCTGCTTCCACTAGAGTGTATTGAAGCAGCCCAAAAAGCCTACCACGATGAAATAGCTCCCCTCAATTGTGTAGAAGGTTTCATAAGACAAATACTTGGTTGGCGCGAATTTGTCAGAGGCATCTACTGGCTAAAGATGCCAGAGTATGAGACTCTCAATTTTTTCAATGCAAAACGTAAACTACCTAGCTTTTTTTGGACAGGTAATACTAAAATGAATTGTTTGAAACAAAGCATTTCGGAAACAAAAGAAAATGCCTATGCGCACCATATTCAAAGACTTATGGTTATAGGTAATTTCTCATTATTATCAGGATTAAACCCAACTGAAGTGAACGAATGGTTTCTAATTGTTTACGCCGATGCTTACCAATGGGTTGAACTTCCCAATGTTACAGGAATGGCCCTATTTGCTGATGGGGGCATACTTGGATCAAAACCTTACGCTTCTGGGGGAAACTACATAAATAAAATGTCAAATTATTGTAAATCTTGTGAATATAAGGTGAGCCAGAAAAATGGTGAAACGGCGTGCCCTTATAATTACTTATATTGGAATTTTATGATTGAAAATAAACAGAAATTATCGAAAAATGCTCGATTGTCGATAATGTATGGAACATTAAATCGGATGAGTGAAGATAAGATTAAATCTATAACTAATGACTCGAGAAAGTTTCTCAATGCTCTTTGTTAGACGAGAGGGATTTAATTTTCCTCGGAAATCAAATTGTATTTGCCAAAAAATAGCGATTAACTGGGTTATATCTATTCTTCTTTAATAAATCTTTGTAGCAGTTTTAGCTGGCCGACAAGAAAAATAATGGTGAGTATGAGTATACCAAAAACCTTGAAATTTACCCAAAAATCAGTTGATTGTGTTCTCCAAACAAATTCATTAAGCAGTGCCATAGAAAAAAAGAAAAAAGAAAAACGTCGAGTAAATATTTCCCATCCCTCACGTTCCATTTTTATGGATGTTCCGAGAAGTTTTTCTAAAAATAAATGCTTTGTATAAAGACCACCAAGGAGAATTAACCCAAATATTACTTGTATGATCGTAGGCTTCATTTTTATAAATGTCTCATCTTTAAGCCATAAAGTTAAACCACCAAACAACACAATTATAATACCTGTAACTAATGGCATTATTGGAATACGACGTTCTATTATATACGATACTATCAGCACAATAACTGTCGCTATAATAATAGCAGTCGTAGCCGCAAATAAATCGCCAAACCAGTATGTGATAAAAAAAACCACTATCGGTGCGTAGTCTACAAATAATTTTAACATTCTAGAACAATATGAGAGCTTGCGTCATTGAAAATGATAAACCACACTCATCCTTTAATTTAAATTTATGACAATGTCTTGATAAAAACTCTATTATCCATTGAAAGTCTATAATTTTATCATCATAAGCAAGTTTTTTAAATTTTTATTATTTAGTATTTGTCGAGGTTTCAAATGTTTTCTCCTTTTTTCTTAAATCGTAAGTGGTTCTTCTGGTCGTGGGTCGGGGGAGCCTTTATTTTATTTTCTACTTGGTATCAAGTGCAACTTGATGTGGAGATTACCGAATGGTTCCGAACTTTCTATGATACTTTGCAAAAAGCGCTAACCACACCAAATTCTGTTACTTTTGATGAGTTTTTAGTTTTTCTTATTAAATTCGCAAAAATAGCCGGCCTTTGGATAGTTATCATGATTATTACTAACTTTTTTGTATCTCATTGGGTGTTTAGATGGAGAACAGCGATGACAAATCGCTATCAATCTCTTTGGGACAAAGTAAATCATATCGAAGGAGCGGCGCAAAGAGTTCAAGAGGATACTTTAAAATTCGCTCGAATTATGGAAACCCTGGGTGTTGGCCTCCTAGACTCACTTATGACGCTGGTCGCTTTTGTACCATTATTATGGACATTATCTAAACAAATAAACGAATTACCCTGGATCGGAGCTGTCAGCCACGGTTTAGTGTGGGTTGCTATTTTAGCCGCTTTAGGAGGAACCTTAATTCTAGCAATTGTTGGCATTAAATTACCAGGCATTGAATTTAATATCCAAAAAGAAGAAGCTGCATATCGAAAAGAATTAGTACTAGGCGAGGACGACGAAAACCGAGCGAAATTTAATATCCTAGAAGATTTATACTATAAGGTTCAAAAAATACATTTTAAGTCCTATTTTCATTATCTGTATTTTAATGCATGCAAGTGGAGCTATTTTCAAGGCATGGTAATAGTGCCTTATATTGCCCTAGCTCCTACTATAGTAGCAGGCGTTGTAACTCTTGGCTTTGTTCAGCAAATAGTTAGGGTTTTTGGACGCGTTGAGAGTTCATTACAATACCTCGTGCGATCTTGGTCTACAATTGTTGAACTAATATCAGTTTTCAAACGCTTGCAAGCTTTTGAAAGAGCCATAACTCCAGAAATTGAAACTTCAAAAATACAATAAATATTATTATGTTATAAATAGTTTATATCCTAGATTTTTTCATGAAATGAAACTTCTAAATGGAGAACCTTCGCCTAACTTAATTTAGCAGCATCTTCCTTTATCATAGCAGCTGCCTTCTCTCCAATCATAATTGAAGGGGCATTAGTATTACCACCTATTATTCGCGGCATAATTGAGGCATCAGCTATCCTGAGACCATTTATGCCATGAACGCATAGTCGAGAATCAACAACAGAATTTTTATCCGTGCCCATTTTACATGTACCTACTGGATGAAAAATGGTCGTCCCAGACCCACGAATATAGTCTCTAAGTTGATCATCACTATTTATTTTATTACCTGGATGAATCTCAGAAGGCTCATACTTTTGAAACACACTGCTATTTGCAATACGGCGACACTCTTTAAATCCCCACAAAAGCGTATCCAAATCTTCCTCTTGAGAAAAAAAACGCTGGTCGATGATTGGTGAGTCTATTGGATTATTCGATTTTAATTGAACAACACCATGACTTTTTGGCCGCAATAGAACCGCAGTGGCAGAATATCCATGACCATATTCGACCCAATTTGGAGGGGCAGCTCGTCGCACAGGCATAAAAACCAGTTGTATGTCTGGCCGCTCTATATCTGGTTTGCTTTTTATAAAGCCACCAGACTCAATAAAAGAAGCAGAAAACCAACCTTTCTGATTAAGTAAATATCTAGCAGCATTAAAAATATAACTAGGCACCGTTGGCCATGAAAAACCCCAAGGCCTGCGCGATTTTGTACTTATAAAAATATGGGCTGCCATATGATCTTGAAGATTTTTTCCCACTCCGGTTAGATTGTGTTTCATTTGAATTCCATGAGGCATGATTTCTAAAGGATCACCAATCCCAGATAACATAAGTATTTTTGGGGAAATAAGAGAGCCAGCTGAGAGAATTATTTCTTTTCTTGCATTAATTTTTCTACCATCAATCAAGGTAACGCTCACAGCACGTTTGCCATCAATTTGAATATTTTCAACACTAGCATCTGTTAAAACGGTGAAATTTTCTCTATTCAAAGCTGGGTGAACATATGCTCGAGCGCTGGACCATCGACGTCCATTTTTCTGCGTCATTTGGTGTATTCCAACTCCCTCTTGCATTTCGCCGTTAAAATCCAAGTTATGTTGATATTGCAAAGCTTCAGCAGCGGAAACAAAATCTCGTTGAAGAGGGCTCACGAAGCGCGGCAAAGTAACATTTAACGGTCCACCCTTACCATGAGAGCTATTATCAAATTGTTCATTATTTTCAGACTTCAAAAAAAATGGCTTTACATCTTTCCAGCTCCACCCATGATTGCCAAGATCATCCCATTCATCATAATCTAACCGATTGCCCCTTATGTATACCATTCCATTGATAGAGCTTGAACCACCTAGGGTTCTGCCCCTAGGAGTAAAAAGACTGCGACTATTTAATCCCTTCTGAGATTTTGAAAAAAAACGCCAATTAAGTTTCTTATGATTAGGAAGTTTTATTAATCCTGTGGGAACATGAATATACGGACTGGTATCAGGGGGACCGGCCTCGAGCAAACACACCGTTACAGAAGGATCTTCACTCAACCTTCCAGCAACCGCACATCCAGATGAACCTGCCCCGACCACAATATAATCGTACTCTAATTTTATTTTTTTCATACGTAAGGCATCACTCTTCTAGAAAATAATCGCATTAAACCCAGCGAATCCAATATCTTGATCATTGAAATTAACTTGTAACGAAGCAATATTGTCCCCTACTATCGCATTGTAATCCTTTATCTGCTCAGTTAATCGCACTGGCGATCCGATAAAGACAACTGAATTTGTTATAGGTGTTTCAACTGTTTCTGACGAGAGTGTCTCAATAATCTTATCATATTCAGGATAGTATTTTGACGAACTTCCATTAATCAAGGTCATCAGACTAAGCCGCGTTTTACCATGCATTATATACTAGGGGGTCTATTGAATTCTTAATCAATGATTATCTCATTTCATATTCTTTATATTTAAATCTTTCTAAATATTAACCCAACCATCCGGTGCTGGACCTTTACCCGGATGCAAGGTTCCACAATTCTTGCAAGTTCTTGCATCTATATCGTTTGCGAATGATTCAAAAATTTGGGGTAGCTTATCAACGATTCCTTCTGGTCCATCAAGTGGCACTTCAACCCGATGCACTCTTGCCTGGCAGTTAAAACAAAACCACTCAAATCCCTCCAACATTCCAGCGTGCCGCGCACCTTCCACAACAATACCGACCGAGCCCACTTGAGGACGCTGCGGCGCATGCAACACGTGGGGCGGAAGCATAAAAACTTCACCTTCACGAATAGGGATATCATATATTCCCTTTTGATCTGCTATCTTAAGAATGATGTCACCTTTTACTTGATAAAACCACTCGTTAACTGGATCGTCGTGGAAATCTACTCGGGTATTTGGTCCGCCCACAACCATAACAATCATATCGGCATCTTTATGCATCAATTTATTACCGACAGGCGGTTTTAATTGATCTGCATTATCTTCAACCCATTTGTTAAAATTAAAAGCTTTAAGTGATGGATGCTCTATCAAAATACCCTCCCTATAATTACCCTAGAGTACTTTCGGAGATAAATTAAGTAAATATAATAATATTCATAACAACTTCACTAATTTAGAAACCAAGTTTATAACCAGTAATATAAACGACTATACCAGCCGTTATAGCAGGTAAAGCGCCATATCTTGCTACTAAAACAGTAACTAATGAGGCCCAAAATTCAGCTAAGTTTATCGGGTTTGACCAATAACCTGAAGGTTTGAATATCAATGGCCCACAAAGAGATGAAAGCACTGCAACAGGGACTAAAGATAAAAAACGAGTTGTTAGTGTTGAAAGTGTAATCGAAGAGAAAACGAGAAGACTTACGGCACGAATTGCAAATGTGATAACTGTCATAAAGAAAATTAAAATAAAGATATTCATACCTATCGGCGACCTGAAGTACGCGTAACTTTAGATATGTAGTAGTCAAAAATGAGAGCAATTGTAATACCCAATAGAGCTGCAATCATAAAACCAGACTGATAAGGAAAATCCATCATAAATAATGATAAAAATAACGATATCATTCCGCAGTTAATCAATATTAATTTGTTCATCTGAGGGATTATTATTGCTAGAAAAGCTGGAACCATAAAGAAACCTATATTTAAGGAAGCATTAAACTCAAATTGACTACCCAAAATAATTCCGAGAAGTGTACAAATTTGCCAATTGCAATACATAGCACCTGCAGCACCCCAAAAATAACGACTTTTTACAAGTTTAAACCTACTCACAACTGCAAAAGCTTCGTCAGTTAAGAAAAAAGACATCAGGAGTCTTTCTCGTGATTTCTGTGTTTCTAACTTAGGTGCCAAAGATGCACCATAAAGCGCGTGCCTCAGATTGATAAAGAATGTAGCGATTAAAATAATCACAATAGTCGCGCCATTACCATATAGATTAACAGCAACAAATTGTGATGCTCCACCAAAAACAAAAATTGAAAAACTCTGTCCCCCAATGGTTCCGAGGCCGGTCTCTAATACTAATGATCCAAATATAAGACCAAAGGGCGCTGTTCCAAGCAACATCGGAAAAATATCTCTAATGCCTGCTTTTACGCTATCAGGAGAAGTGTCCATTATTTAATATTCCAATTTTTAATTATTACCAACAAATATATAGAAAATATAAGTTTAACTCTTAAATATTAACCAACTATTTTAAAAAGGTTATCACTATTTTTGATATATTAATTCAAAATAATATAATTTGAGTAAAACGGATACAACTGCGTGACAGGTCGTATAATTCTTGTAAACATTATGAAAAATCTGGAGAGCTTTATAATGACAAACCGAATTAGTGATGAAAATCTAAATATAATTTCGAATATTTCTGCAGCAACTATGCATGAGGCTTTAGGAAAAATAGGTGCTCTACCTGCATATCTAAAGCCGATATCTAAGGGCATGAAAATATGTGGTCGCGCATTACCAGTTAAAGGGCCTTCCGGATGCAATCTCTGGCTTCATAGAGGGATCGCTAAAGCACAACCTAATGACGTAATAATAGCAGATGTTGGAGATGATCGTGAGTATGGTTATTGGGGCGACATTATGGGTACAGGAGCAAAAATACGGGGTATATCTGGTCTAGTTATCGATGGTTATGTCAGAGACCAAGTTGAACTAGAGGAGATGAGATTTTCTGTTTTTGCAGCCGGTTTGTCAATCCGGGGAACATCAAAAAAATTTGAAGAAAAAGGAACTATTGGCAAAACCATTACGATTGGTAAAATAAATATTGAGCACGGGGATCTAATTCTTGGAGACAATGATGGAGTCGTAATTATACCTTATGAGCAAGTCGAAGAGGGAATTGCTAAATCAATTGAGCGAGAAAACAAAGAAACCGCTACCAAAAACAGGTTGCTTAATGGAGAAACATCATTGCAAATTTATGGTTGGTCCGAGGGTTGATAAATAATATCAGAAAATTAAAAGCCCCATTAAATTTTATATTTCCGAATTATAACCTTTCATCCTCTCACTGCATAAATACCTAATATCATGCAATGTTACACTCTAATACCTGCACCCAATCAACCATTAAGGCTTTAAGGGATAATTTAAATCTTGAATGCAGGGAAATAGTGGTAGAATCAAAAAACGTTTTATCACTTCCTATAACGGTCTCGGATAATAAATTTCTTAGACAAAAATATGATGGCAAATAGACTAGCTCGTTACTATTAAACTAGCCTATTACAAGCATATTTTATCAGTACCATAATCTTTCGCAGAGCAAGTAAGTTATCTATCAACTATAAATTAATGCTAAGTATTCGTTATTCAATTTTAAATACCTTACTCCAAAAGTTTAAATGCAATCGCCGATAGAAAACCCGCCAGGGTCGCTAATCCTGTTATATTACTACCACCAAGATGAACAGCTTCAGGTATCATGGCCGCAGCTATCATGGTGAGCATAGCTCCGGCTGCAAGCCCCTCAATAATCACAATAATACCGTGATCTACACTGCCGCCCAATAAATAACCAATGCCAGCACCAATAGAGGTCATTATCGTTAAACTGAACCACATAGAGAACACTTTTAAAACACCCCAACCCTGTTTTCGCATACCTATTGAGCTACTCATAGCCTCGGGAAAGTTCGCCAAAAACAAACCTGCTATAAGGGTATAGGGTATCATTGTTGCTAACGTAACAGAATCAGCCCCACCCGCTGCGATCTGCGCTGTAATTGCAACGACCAATGCCGATCCAATTACAAAACTCTCTGGAATACCATCTAAAAGAATACCGAGCCATATCGCCATGGGTGCGCCGCCATGTTCCTCGCTGGCCTCTTGGAGTTGGGCATCCGTGGGAACAACAGCCACTTCCATAAGCGAAGCTACTGCCTGGTCAACCCACTGTTCAGTATCTGTATCTATATCGCCACGCTCAACAAGTTCCTTTAGCCGGGTTGCTACCAATGCAGCGGCAGCTTTTTCAAATTCAGGCGACTGCGCGCGCCATTGATCAAAATCTTCTTTTGGAAATGATAAAACCGATACATCGTCTGTAGCCGTTGCGGTTGCAGTCCTAACTTCGCCAGTCACTAAAGCAATTTCTCCCAGCACATCACCTGAGACTAGATTACCTATCAAATCGCCGCCACGCTTGACTGCCACAGTTCCTGATTCAATAAAGAAAACCTCATTACCGACAGACCCCTCCTCGCACAAAACTGCATCCGTCGGGAATTGTTTCTCATTCACCTTTTTGACCATATCTTCAACAATATCTAGAGGAAGATGCCGTATTAATTCACTACCCGCCAAATGTTCAATAATTTCCCGGCGCCTCGCGGCATTACGATTTGTAAAATATTCAATGGTTGCAGAGGTTTTTCTAAGGAAACCACCCTTTGAGTTAATTATTGTATCGAGAGAAACAAATAATGCACCTCCAATAACTGCTCCAATTAACATATTAATTAAGTGATGGGATGCTTCGCTTTTTGCAAGCACTGTTTCCGCCGCCACTATCTGCATTGCCGTGGGTGCGACCAATTCAACGGCTAACGCAGCAAAGAGTGCGCCTCCCCCAAAGGCAGTCATCCCGCCAACTATACGATTATTTGGCTGCCAGCAAATCCCTAAAATAGATCCAAGTGGCAAAGATGCAGCAGATAAACCGCCAAGTAATATAGCCCACGATAAATATTCGTAATTCATGTTGCCCCCAATAGATAAGATTTAAAATAACTTACAAAACCGACTGCTAGCTTTTTATGTGGTTTCTAGTAAACCCCAGATTCTAGCAAAAAGTGATGATTTATTTCTTTAACTCACTATAAAATCAGCGTATCACGAACTGAAATAAATTCAAACATATTAGAGATTGAAGACTTATTTCGTAAAATCATACACTTAAATCCCAATGCCATTATTTTCTGAACCTACAGAGTAAATCTGCAATCCATGGTTTTGTAGCAACATTTGCTTAAATCTGGCCATTATACGCAATCTAACTCTAAGAGATACTGAACAACATCATCAAAAGAAAACACCATACCCTTAGTGAGGTTAAGAGGTTCAATCTCTGCATTGGTCTGATTTGGGCTTAAATACAGGTAAGTAAATTTCTATTGTGAATAGTCCTTTCTTTGATATGTTCGTAGTTGCGTGGCTGCAATTAATTAAAAGGTAGTTAAAATGGCAAAATATTCAAACGTAGTTAGGTTTATTGTGAAGGAGGGGGTTCAAGAGGCCTTTATCAAAATGTTTAATGAAAGGCCCGAGTTAGATGGTATGAATAGTAACATTTTAATTAAAACAAGTGACAAAGCATTTTGTTCTGTTGGAATTTGGGAAGATGAAGCCTCACTGGTAAAAAATAGAGATAATATGATAGCGTTTTTAGATACTTTAAGACCTATGCTAGAGGAAATCTCTCCTGAACTTGGAGTAACAGATCCTGTCTCTGGCACTATAGTTGCTGAAAACTAAAGTCCTAGTCGTGCAGATTTTTATTTTACATCTAATTTAGGAAACCTATGTTTGGCTCAATCGAAGTTCCGTTTGGATCGGTAAAATGGCTTTTGATTTTGATGAATTCACCAAGAAAGTGAATAAGAAATATCCTTATTGGAAGGAAAATCTCCTACGGGATAAAAAAGAACCAACGTTTGTTCATAAGCATTCACAGTTATAGCAGGTTGTGTTGCTCTATGCTTTTCACTTTTTGTGTTATGGGTAATAGGTGTGGCATTTAATAGAATTTGGTTGGAGTTGGATTACACAGTAAGAGACCTACGGCATGGCTTAGGACTAAGAGATAAAAAAAATAAGATCATTCATAACCAACCACAGTACCACCATAGGCTATACCATTACTGGTCTGTTTTTAATAGAGGAATGGCATCACTTCACCATCAGCAATCACTAGTCCTTTCTCCTTCTTCAACCAATTGTTAAAGGTCTCTAGTCTTCTCATATGAGCTTAAGTTACTCAAAGTATTCAATAAAGTTAATAGCGGAATTAAAGTCTAACATTCTTTAATTTGAAAACATCTGCAGAACTTAACTCTAAGCCGTTTAATACGTATGCGGCAAGTAATGAAATAACTGCTATTACGACCAGACTGTACAAAAATGACTTCATCAGATTATTTTCCTATCTCCAAACATGGCCTCTGAGTGCCTCCATCGACTGACGATTAGGCTTATTATCATAAGCTCCAGACAAACTTCGGCCACTTGAATGATGTCGGAACTGCGGCAGTATTCTGCCAGTGCTAACATCAAAAACTAAAGTATTTATTTGGTACGCTGTATTATAGTTTCCACCTCGGAACATAACTGTAACATAGAAAACACTCTTACCATTTACAGTTCCATTTAATATTTTAAGCACGTCAGCATCATATTCTCTCTCGATGTTAGACTTTACTTGTGCTTTGCTCGATGAGGCGCTTAAATTAAGCGGACCATTAATTCCAAAAAATATCAATCCCATTGTAACTAAAATAAATAATATTTTATTATTCATGAGCAACATGGCTTTCTGGGCTTTTAAAGGTTCCTTTGTAGGGCTTGGGTTCCGGTTCACCCTTTAGCTCTGCAACCCAAGCCGCATGATGTTCTCGGGCCCAATTTTCGTCTACCTCACCATCCCACATAGCATCAATAGCTCCTTCCATTCCAACAGAACCAATATAAATATGAGCAATAATTACTGCAATCATTGCGACCGATAAAATAGCGTGCCATGACTGGGTTAGCTGCATCTCATGAATTGGTTCGAGATTTGTAGGTAAATTCGACCCAAAATTATTGATGAACGCAAAAGTCCCCTGAAAAGGAGAGAACTCGAAGGGAAACATTAGGCTTATACCACTGTATGATAGCGATGCACCCACTAATACAACTAACCAAAAAATAATTTTTTGACCAAAATTGAACTTCTTCGCAGGTGGATGGACTTTATCGCTCAGCATGCCACCTGCAGCTTTGATCCAACCTAAATCATACTTATCGAGTAAATTATGTCTTGCCCATAATATAATCATCAACACTATTCCAATTATAAATGCGAATCCCATAAAATTATGCATATATTTTCCGGCCACCGTAACTGCTGTGAATGCTTCGGGTCCGATAATTGGGAGCAGCAGATCGCGGCCATAAATTAGATTTAAACCTGTTAAAGCCAAAACGCAGAAAGGTATAGCAGTCATCCAGTGCGTAATTCTATCTAATAGTTTAAATCTCTCTACTTTATTTTTTGAAGGCCCCGCACTAATTTTCATCCTGCCGCGCACAAAATAAAATACTGTTAATAGAACTATTACAGCGAGTATAATCCAACCGGAGTAACTCACGAGTGGTCCCATCCTATATTGTCGCCAAGTTTCGCCACCAGATTGAACAAGAAGTCCAGCATCCTTATTTGGAATAGATACAGAACCTCTCGCTCCTAGGCGAATCTTTCCCCAAACCGTAGTGGAGCTATCTTGCGGAATAATGTTGCTGGGAACTGTGGCATTAACGCCCCATTTCTGTGATGCTGGTGGTCGCACACTTGATCCAGGTTTAGAGGGCGCCATCGCTGTCGAATTAGCCGGCGAGGAAGAACCTAAACTATCTTGTGCGCTAACCTGATTAGAGGTTTGAAAGAGATTAGTGGGTAAATCAAGCACCAAAAGTCCCGCAATGATCCCCATAAATAACATTGACTTCAATAGCATAGAAATCGTGTTCATATTATTTCTCCAAACCGAATGGCTCACTTGCCGGCTTTATCAATAACTAATATCGGTATTAACTCGCAGCCTTCCTAGGAACACTGCGAGTTGTTTATTGCGTAAATTAGTCAAACCCCAAATTTATTAAACTTATAAACGTTGGCTTTGGCTTTTTTTCTGATAGGCAGTTCCCCATCCCCAGGCTCCCGATCCAAAACCCCGAGCAACCACTCTCTCACGATAGATATCGGAAACTTTATCACTATCTCCCGCTAATAATGCTTTTGTTGAACACATCTCTGCACATAAAGGTAACTTTCCTTCTGCTAGACGATTTCGGCCATATTTTTGATATTCGGCCGCCGAGTTATCATCTTCAGGCCCACCTGCACAAAAAGTACACTTATCCATTTTGCCCCGACTTCCGAAGTTACCTGCTTGAGGGTACTGTGGGGCTCCAAATGGGCAAGCATACAAACAATAACCGCAACCTATGCATAAATCTTTTGAGTGTAGAACAACTCCCTGATCAGATTGATAAAAACAATCTACAGGACAAACAGCCATACAAGGTGCATCGGAACAGTGCATACACGCAACTGAAATCGAGCGCTCTCCTGGCTTTCCATCGTTTAAGGTTACCACCCTTCGTCTATTTATGCCCCAAGGCACCTCATGCTCATTTTTACACGCAGTTACGCAAGCGTTGCATTCTATGCAACGTTCGGCATCACATAAAAATTTCATTCTAGCCATTATTTTTCTCCTTACGCTGCTTCAATTTTACACAGGGTACATTTAGATTCCTGCATTTGTGTTACTGAGTCATATCCATACGTCATTGCTGTATTGGCTGCTTCACCTAAAACAAAAGGATCTGCTCCCGCGGGGTACTTGTGTCTTAAATCTTTACCTTGCATTTTTCCTGCAAAGTGGAATGGCATAAATGCTACTCCTGGAGCAACACGTTCGGTAATCATGGCCTTTACTTTCACTCTAGCCCCCTCTGCTCCAGTCAACCAAACATCTTTTCCATTCCTTATGTTTGAATTGTTTGCATCAATTGGATTAATTTCAACGAACATTTCCTGTTGTAATTCAGCCAACCATGGATTAGACCGGCTTTCATCTCCGCCACCCTCGTATTCAACCAACCTTCCTGAGGTTAAAATAATAGGATATTTTTTTGAAAAATCAGTATCCTGAATACTTTTATACAAGGTTGGCAATCGATAATGCTCTTTAACATCCTTGTAAGTTGGATAATCAGCAACGAGATCACGCCTAGACGTATAAAGTGGCTCACGATGCAATGGCACTGGATCAGGGAAAGTCCAAACTACTGTCCTAGCCTTCGCATTTCCAAATGGAGCTGCACCATGTTTGATGGCAACACGTTGTATTCCGCCGGACAAATCAGTTTTCCAATTAGTTTTATCCCCAGACAATTTCGAGATTGTAGCTTTTTCGCCAGCAGTTAAATCACCATCCCACCCTAATTTCTTTAGAAGGGCCATGGAAAATTCTGGATGACCGTCTTTAATTTCAGAACCAGCTGGATAAGACCCTTCTGCCAGAAGATTCTTTCCATTTCGCTCCACACCAAACCGAGCCCTAAAATTAAGTCCACCCTCTGCCACTGGACGCGAGGTATCATATAAAATTGGCGTACCAGGATGTTTCATATCTGGCGTACCCCAGCAAGGCCACGGCAAACCGTAAAATTCTCCATCCGTTGAACCGCCCTTGGCTTGAAGCGTTCTTTTATCAAACATATGTTGATTTTTCATATGCTCTCTCAGACGTTCTGGCGACTGTCCTGTATAGCCAATCGTCCACATTCCACTAGTCCACTCACGAGTTATATCTTCGATTAAAGGCTC
>JADHRD010000038.1 GCA_016777585.1 Rhodospirillales bacterium
ATTTTTCAGGCTATTATTTGAAACTAGCAAATGCTTTTAAAGCACCACGCAATTGCCTAACACAACACCAACGTTCCTCTAACTAAAATAGTCAATTCGTTAGAATTGACTATTTAAAGAAGAAATGGCGGACAGGGTGGGATTCGAACCCACGGAACCTTGCGGTTCACTCAGTTAGCAACCGAGCGCTTTCGGCCTCTCAGCCACCTGTCCTATTATCTTAAGGATGGTTTTACTCTCAGCTTATAATGTATTCAAGCTATTTTAGAAGCTATTTATACTGGTGTAATAATTCTTTTTGCTGAATAAACTTACTTCGTCTATAAAAGCAGAGAAGAATGTAATTCGCTCGATATTAACAATCTTAAAATCTTGTGATTGCTCAATTTAATATTTTTTAAAACCTTTTTGGAAAACATATGAGATGTAGATATTGTAATTCGCTGCTTGAGAACGTTGTCATTGATTTAGACGAACAACCATCTGCAAATAGACTTCTAACAGAAAACGAACTCCAATTAATAAAGGGTGGTAAGAAAGAACATAATAGCCCCTTAATAACATATATTTGTGGCACGTGTTCGCTGGTTCAGCTGGGAGATACCACTAAAGCCGAAGAACTTTTTACTGAGGATTATGTTTACTACTCTTCTTTTTCAAATTATTGGGTCCAGCATGCCCGCGAACTTGTAGAATTTGCAATCGAGAATTTTAGATTGTCTTCAAGCTCTAATATATTAGAAATAGGCTCTAATGATGGGTACTTATTACAACATTTCGTAGCGAAAAAGATACCGTGTATTGGTATAGATCCTGCTGGTAAGGCCGCCGAAGCGGCAAAGGCAAAGGGCGTAGAAACAATGGTTTCTTTTTTTGATGAAGTGTCCTCTAGCAAATTAATTCAAGAAAGAGGGACTTTTGATTTTATTAATGGTATCAATGTATTCGCCCATGTGCCTGCAATAAAAACTTTTATAGCTAGCCTTAAAAACTGTTTATCAGAAAATGGTGTAATTTCTCTCGAATTTCCTCACCTAGCCAAGTTAGTGGAGCACAGCCAATTCGACACAATTTATGATGAACATTTCTTTTATCATTCACTTGTATCTTTGAATAAGATTTTTCTTCAGTTTGATTTAAAGATTTTTGATTTGCGTGAATTGGATACCCATGGCGGATCTTTAAGAATCTTTATCAATCATTTAGATAATACTAAATATTCTATAGAAAAGTCTGTTGAAAAGGTTTTGAACACAGAACTATCTATGAAACTTGACCAAGTCGGTGGTTTCAACGAGCTAAAAGCTAGATCTCAACAAATTAGGGATGATGCAGTGGCGTATATCAAAGCTCAAAAGAAAATAGGCAAAAAAATAGCCGCCTTCGGTGCAGCGGCTAAAGGGAATGTATTTCTAAACTATTGTGGTATTGGCGCCGACTCTATTGACTTTGTGGTTGATGATACTCCAGCAAAACAGGGTAAATTTCTACCTGGAAGTCATATTCCTGTTGTATCCGCGACAGAAATTATAAATAAAAAACCAGATATCATAGTCATATTACCTTGGAACTTAAGCAGTGAAATTAGCAAAAAACTTAAATCGAATGAAAAATGGCAGGGTGAATTAGCTACTTTTATCCCCAAATTAAATATAATATAATAGATATGAAAACTGTTGTTGTTACAGGCGCAAATAGCTATCTAGGCATCGCATTAGTCGAGAGGCTCTCACAAATGAACATATCTGTTCATATTATCGCACGTCCAAAAAGTGATATTTCTCGATTAATCCAGAGAACTCCAAACGTAAATATTCATAATTATAATGGCAAACAGAGTTCACTTGAAAAACTTCTCGAGGAAAGCCACCCCGATACTATTTTCCATTTAGCGGGAAAATATTATAGAGAAGACAAGCCTGAATATATTACTTCCTTGATAGATTCCAATATTACTTTTGGAAGCCAGCTTTTGCTAGCCAGTCTCAATTCCTCAGTCAAAAATTTTATCAATACTGGGTCTTACTTCCAATTTAGCGGCCATAATGAGTCTGCCGTAAACTTTTACGGCGCAACAAAGAATTCCTTCAACGAAATATTGAATTACTATTCAAGCCTAGAAAAATTCCTATCAACGACCCTAATTATTTTTGATACTTTTGGACCCAACGATTGGCGACAAAAATTATTCCACGCAATAACCAAAGCCATTAAAACTAACGAGGTTATGCCAATTCCTGCAGGCAATATTCCGATGTATCCGGTTTATATTACAGACGTGATTGATTGTTATATTTTAGCTGCTCAAAAGTTAGAAAGTAAGCCCAATGAAATGATAAATAAATGTTTTGCTGTGCGGGGAGATGAAGAAACTTCCATTCACGAAATTATTCGGACTTTTGAGCAAGTTACAGACAAGAAAATATATACGGAGATAGGTGCTTGGCCGGCGTCAACCCGAGAGATTAAAAATATCTGGCTAGGGTCAACCATGTCTGACTGGAGCCTTAAATATAATTTAGCCGAGGGAATAAAAAAAATATTTGAGGCACATAATGAAGGTAACTAAAACTTCGATAAATGGGGTTCTCATCATTAAACTGGACCCAATAATAGATCTACGCGGTAGCTTTGTGGAAGTTTACCAAAAAAATGACTTTTCCAAATTGGGTATTAATAGTGATTTCAATCAAGATATCATAACCAATTGTTTGCATAAGAATACCGTTAGAGGTCTTCATTTTCAAAAAATGCCTTTTGAACAGGAAAAACTTGTGAGATGCCAGCGAGGCGCAATTAGAGATATTTCAGTAGATTTGAGAAAAAACTCCAATACGTATAAGAAGTTTTTCTCCGTCGACCTTGAAGATACTGACTGGACATGGATATATTTACCAGCAGGGATTGCTCATGGTTTTGTCTCATTAGACGATAATGTTCAAGTCACATATAAAGTTTCTGGTGATTACTCGGCGCAACACGCCACAGGTATTAAATGGGATGATCCAGCATTAAATATTGATTGGCAGATAGAGGAATCAAGTATTATTCTCTCTGAGAAAGATAAAAGTCTTCCAAATTTCGATGAGAGTAATATCTATTTTTCTTAATTAAACTGAACTACAAAAAAATAATTGGACTATAATTTATATGAAAATTCTTATTACCGGCGGATGTGGCTTTATAGGCTCCTCACTCGTTAAGCTTTTTACCAATTCAAATAAAAATTCAGTTTTAAATATAGATAAGCTGACCTATGCAGCTAACCAGAATAATCTCGCAGATATTGAAGGACAAAAGTCATATTCTTTTATTCAAGTCGATATATGTGATAAAAGTGCGCTAAGTAATATTTTTAAAGAATTTAAACCTGAAATTGTATACCACTTAGCCGCTGAGTCCCACGTGGATAGGTCAATTGACAAACCCTCGGCTTTTATAGAAACAAATATTACAGGTACATATAATCTATTGGAAGCGTCACTAGCTTTTTATAAAACCCTAACACTAGATCAGAAAAAAAAATTCCGTTTTGTTCATGTATCAACTGATGAAGTTTTTGGATCTCTTCAAACTGATGATTCGGCTTTCACCCGGCACTCATCTTATAAGCCGAGATCTCCGTACTCTGCATCAAAAGCTTCATCAGATCACCTTGCAAAATCATGGTTCCACACTTATGGCTTTCCAACAATTATTTCTAATTGCTCAAATAATTATGGACCCTTTCAATTCCCTGAAAAATTGATACCTTTAACTATTATAAGTTGTCTCAATAAAACAAAAATACCAATCTATGGTAACGGAAATAACATTCGGGATTGGTTGTATGTTGGTGATCATTGTGAAGCTCTAAAAGCGATAGGAGAGAAGGGAATTATTGGAGAAACATATATGATTGGAGGTAACACTGAAAAAACCAATTTAGACATTGCCAATCTTATATGTCAATTTTTTGATAATCTTTTACCTAATTCAGGTGCGCTAAAATATGGGGATTTGATAGAGTTCGTAGCAGATCGTCCAGGACATGACTTTCGATATGCTATTGATATATCCCAAACAACTAGAGAAATTGGCTGGGTCCCAAAGATTAGTTTTGAAGAAGGTTTGGCATCTACCATAAGATGGTACCTAGAAAATAAAAACTGGTGGAAAGAAATCCATAATCGCTCATACAAGGGCGAGCGCTTAGGATTAACTCGTTTATAAAAAAGGAAGAATAGTTTTATGAAAGGTATTATTTTAGCTGGAGGGAATGGTACTCGCCTGTATCCCATGACACTGGCTACGAATAAACAGCTATTGCACATATATGATAAGCCAATGATTTACTATCCTTTATCAACTTTAATGCTCGCTGGTATTCAAGATATTTTAATAATTAGTTCCCAAGATGCCCAACCTAATTTTGAGAAATTACTCGGAGATGGAAATGATTTAGGTATAAACATTTCATACCGCCAACAAGAAAGACCTAATGGAATAGCCGAGGCTTTTATTATAGGCGAAGAATTTATCGGCAATAGTCCATGTGCTTTGATTTTAGGAGACAACGTTTTTCATGGGCAAGGTTTAGGCAAGCTTCTTTCTAAATGCGCCGAGCTTGAGTCTGGGGCTAAAATTTTTGCCACCTGGGTTTCTGATCCTGAAAGATATGGCGTTGTCGATCTTGATATAGATGGGAACATCAAGGGATTAATAGAAAAACCAAAGGTCGCGCCATCTAATTGGGCTATCGCTGGCCTTTATTTTTTTGATCATAACGTTTCGTCAATTGCAAAATCAATCTTGCCATCCGCACGTGGAGAGCTTGAAATTCTGGATGTTATCAAATCGTATTTAGCGGGGGACACATTAGAAATTCAGAAACTTGGCCGAGGATATGCGTGGTTGGATACGGGCACACCTGAGTCGCTATTAGAGGCTGCAACATTTGTGCATACCCTTCAACAAAGACAAGGATTGGGTATATGTTGCCCTGAAGAAATTGCCTTATCTAAAGGATTTATTTCATTAAAAAAATTCAAAATTCTAGCTGAACGGTATTCATCAAGTGATTATGGAAAACTTCTCAATAAAACTATTCAAGAGACGTCTACATGATACAAATTAATCTCTTTTGGGCTTTCGCCCAAAAATATAAGACAGAGTCGCATTAACAATAGCCAGATCTCGCCAAAATCTTTTTTTCTCAAAAACCAAACCATGAAAGATCATCTTTGGGACATGACGACATAATAATTGTAAAATAACCCTCTGTGTTTTCAATTTCCCATCGTGTTTTTTGGTTACGTAAAGGTGACTCCATATAATATTCCATTCCTTGCGCCATTGTATTTCTTTTGTAAGAGGGGCTGACGTACTTTCTTGGTGTTGAGCTTTAGAATGAGGGCAAACTATTATTTCCTTTCCGAATTTTCTCAATCTCAAACAAAAATCAATATCCTCGCTATACAAGAATATATTTTCGTCAAATCCATTGAGAACAAACCAATCATTTTGGCGAAGCAACCAAATTGCTCCAGATGCAAACCAAGAGCAAAAGGGTCCTTCTAGTGGAGGCATCGAAGAATTAAAGGTATTCCCATTAGGCCCCTTTAAATGAAGTTCCCAACCTGATCCTGGAATTACAATTCCAGCGTTATCATTGGCTTCGGCATATTGGTGTAAAATGGAGATATCAGAAACTTGCATTACCGCATCAGGATTTATTAATAATGCATATTTTGTTTTGACGACCGATAAGGCTTGATTTACTGCTGAACCATAGCCTTTATTGACTGAATTCTGAATAATTAAAGTAATAGGTTTTAATTTTCTAACTATGTTTATTGACTGATCAGAACTTGCATTATCAACAACAACCATTTTTTGTTCATTGGAGAAATTTTTAATACAATTTCCAATTACCTCTTGGGAATTATATGATATTATAACTATTGTGATATCTTTAAAATTATAGATTGCAGACAAAAGATTATGCTACCCGTTTATTATTATTGAAGAAAAATTTCAGTTACCTAGAACAAGACAAATCCAATCGCCAGAACCTTTTTTGTTCAATTCAACAGCTTGAGATTTAAATTTTTTAATTTGATAATTTGTAAAAATCGAAGTTTTATTATTCTTGGCATAAGAGCGCGGGTCATCCAATGGAATATCGTTTAAATATTGCTCGCTGCCCCAAAATTGCATTGCCTCTGAGTCGTTCCAGAAATCAAGTATTTTTAACCTAGCTTCGGCGGCTAAAAAACGAATACTTTTATGGGAATGCAAATATAGGTGCCTTGGTGCATCAAGTCCCACCCAATTCTCTCGATATTTTAGCCAAGCCTCTGACGTTACTGTGGGTATCCTAATTAAAATACGCCCTTCAGTCCCAATAAGCTCCGCTGCTTTTTTGAGTATTTTGAGTTGATCATCCATGTGCTCTAATGAGTGATGAAAGGTTATTAAATCATAGCGGTCAGTAAGATCAAAAATTTCTGCTTTTTTTGCCAATAATAATCCATTGTGCATAACATCACTTTGGATGAACGGATCAACGGACATTGCTTTATTAAAGCCAAGTTTGCGCATCGATAAAACATGATTTCCGGCACCACCACCAACATCCAGAATACTATGATCTAGATGCAACCCAATTCGCCGGTAAATAATATTTATTGGGGAAGGGACTTTCCCGATCGAAAATATCTGGCCCAAGAAGTTAGTCCCAAAAATTTGGCTTAAAGCACGAGCCTTGCGAACATAGTCCCGAATAAATCGAGTTTTTTTTATTTTAGGAGATTGTAAACTATAATAATCTTTCGGGTAAAAACGCCCTAAATCTAAGGGAATTGATGAAATTTGAAGGCACCCGCAACTTCCGCACTCATAATAATCAAAGACCTCCCTTAAACCCATCAACATTTCTTTCACGTAATAGATTTGGGATATTTCCTCACAACATATCCGGCATTTATTCATAATTTACTATCTTAGGCTTTTTCCGAATAAGGCATAATTACGAGTATCGTAGCTATCTCGTTACTCTTATTAATGATCGAACGGCTCTCGCTGGGCTCAAGATAAATTGAGTCTAGATTCTCTAAAGTTACTTCCTCATTATCGGTTTTAATGGTTATTGCACCACCCACACATACATAACACTTTTCCAAAGGCGTGGATGTATGTGTTGTGCCCCCCCCAGGCAAGAAATAAGATAGTCCAACCCAGAAATTTTCTAAATCACTGGCATCATGACCCTGAAGCCTAAATCCTTTCATATCAAAGTGACCGCCCGCTTCATATGGTTTAATATCTTTTAATCTATTAACTTTCATAGAGTATTCCTTTAATATGAGTAATATAATCTTCTAGAGTATCCAAAAAAATTTTATAGTCAATATTGTCAAATTTGTAATTATAGATCTAAAATCTCCCAATATAACGTATTAATTTAGTTTTTGTTTTATATTTGAAATTTTCAACTAGAAGGAATGTAAAAAAACCAATTGAAAGATAATATCATCTAACTACGATCCTTACATTATGATCGGTTGGGAAAAATATTAGTCAACAAGTGTATATAAAAAAATTTACTAGGGTACTATTACTAGCAAAATTTCTAACCTAAATTTCGCAAACTTTATTGGAATTAAAATGTTACTCAAAAGATTACTATGTCCATTGTTGTTTATAAATCCCACCATATGAGATTAAGGTTTACATACGATCATTGAAGTATATAAAGTGTTTAACCAATTTTTTTTTTAATACGTTAGAAGAATCAAATAATACAATGGAGTTACGTTTATGGGTGCATTTAAATTTAGCCTGATATTGCTGGGTTTACGGATCTTATTATGGCTGCAGGCGACGAGATACAGTGCATTTAGAAAACGTTTAAAAGAAAAGAATTTCTCTGCGCAAATGAGAACTAACGACGGATCTGTTGGAAGATGGTTTGTTTTCAAAGATGGAAAAATTAAGTCAAAAAGTGGGATTTTAGAGTGTCCTGATATTACACTCACTTTCAAGACTTCTGACATCGCAGCGCGACTTCTGATGCCTCCAATTAATCAACTCGATCAAATTAATGCGATGAAAGATTTCTTAATAGGTTTAGATGGACCTGACCATTTAACTTTGTGGTTTACTCAAACAATTATGCAAACACAAACAATAGGCTGGAAGTACGGTGTAGAAGTCGGTAAAGGGGTAACAAGATATACTAATATGACGAATGGCGGTCCAGTTTTTCTATATGTAAAAAATGATAAGCTAATCCGTATAACGCCAATCGATTTTGATGATTCAGATCCTGACACCTACACAATTGAAGCAAGAGGAAAGACCTTCAAACCTCCGAGGAAAACAACACTTGCTCCTCACGGTATGAATTGGAAAAGTATGCTTTATTCTCCCGATAGACTTTTGTATCCAATGAAGAGAGTCGACTTCGACCCAAATGGTGACCGCAACCAGCAGAATAGGGGTTCCTCCGGATACGAACGTATTAGTTGGGATGAAGCGTTAGATATAGTAGCAAACGAGATTAAACGGATAAAAAAAGAGCATGGACCCGGTGCCATAGCTAATTCTCATGGATCTCACCACACTTGGGGGAATGTTGGATATTATCTTAGCGCAGATTTTAGATTCATAAATGCTGTTGGGATGGCGCGGGTGCTGCACAATCCGGATAGCTGGGAAGGTTGGTATTGGGGCGCCGCACATCACTGGGGAGGATCCCTCAGAGTGGGCCAGTCAGAAACATACGGGACTGTTGAGGATTTACTAAAAGAAGCTGAAATGGTTGTTTTTTGGTCCAGTAATCCAGAAGGAACAAGTGGTGCTTATGGATCCTTCGAAGGGACCGTTCGGCGAAAATGGTTGAAAGAACTAGATATTGATATGGTTCATATTGACCCTTATTATAATGATACTGCGCAATTCCTTGGAGGAAAGTGGTTAGCCCCTAAACCAGCATCGTCCCCAGCATTAGCGATGGCTATTGCTAATGTTTGGATAGAAGAAGACCTCTACGATAAGGACTTTGTTGAAAATCGTACAACAGGTTTTGAAAAATGGAAAGCGTACGTGATGGGAGAAGAGGACGGAACTCCTAAAACACCTGAGTGGGCGGCAAAAGAGACAAATCTAAAAGCAAAAGATATTCGTGCATTAGCTCGGAAATGGGGCAACAAAAAAGTTTATTTAGCTTCTGGTGGTTGGGGTAATGGTCATGGGGGAGCTTGCAGGAATGCTACAGGAATTCAATGGGCCAGATCTCAAGTCTGTTTGATTGCAATGCAGGGAATAGGAAAACCGGGCGTAAACATGGGAAACCTGCAATGGGGTACGCCAGTTGATACTAATTTTTATTTTCCTGGCTATGCAGAAGGTGGTATGTCTGGAGATCTTCATCACACAGCGATGTCAGTTGAGCTTTATCAGAGAATGCCTCAACTACCTAGTCTCAATACAGTGGAGCAAGCTATCCCAAGGTTATGGCTTCCAGAAGCAATAATTGAAGGTAAGGCAGAGGGTTACGCTTGGGATGGTAAAAGTATAGAGGCTCAATTCAATAAAATTTCTTATCCTAAACCAGGCTATTCGCCGGTTAAGATGCTATATAAAATTGGTGGCTCTATTTTTGGGACAATGGCTGACTCAAACAGACACGTCAAAATGTACCAATCAAAAAATTTAGAGTTTGTTGTGAGCCAAGCTATTTGGAACGAGGGAGAAACCAAATTTGCCGATATAATTCTTCCAGCTTGTACGAACTTCGAACGTCCGGATATTAGCGAATGGGCGGCTTTAGGAGGATATGCCCATCATGGACAGACCCAACTAAATAACCGGGTAGCCGTCTTCCAACATCAAGCGGTTAAACCAATGGGCGAATCTAAGTCGGATTATACAATATTTTCGTTAATCTGCGAGCGGCTTGGTCTAAGCGCTTATTTTACCGAAGGAATTTCTGAACTCGATTGGGCAAAACGCATTTTTGAGGCATCTGATCTACCACAGATTACTACTTGGAAAAAATTTATTAAAAAAGGATACGTAGTAATTCCCCCAGAAAAAGAGGAAAATAGAGACCCTTTATCTTGGAACTGGTTTTATGAGGGACGTAAAAAAGATGTTCCTGAACCCATGCCGTTGCCCTCAGATTACAAAGACGGTTATCTAGAGGGGCTCCAGACACAGTCAGGAAAGATTGAGTTTGAGGCTCAAAGCCTAAAGAGATTTGACGCCGAAGATCCAGAACGACCGCCAATAGTAAAATATTTTAATCCATTTGATAAGAAACAAGAAAAAACGTTTCCTCTCAGAATGGTCACACCGCACCCACGTTACTCATTTCATACACAAGGAGATGCGAAAGATAGTTTTATAAACAATATAAAAGACCACCGTATTGAAGTCGATGGATTCTATTATTGGATTATTCGTATTAATGCTGAAGATGCTGCCACTCGGAATATAAAAATGCATGATCTAGTAAAAGTTTATAATGACCAGGCTGGTGTTGTCTGTGCAGCATTGGTAACCCAACGCTTGCCGAGAGGAACGCTCCACGGTTACGAATCCTGTGCCACTTATGATCCCCTTGGCAAGCCAGGCGAGTCTGTCGATAGGGGCGGAATATTAAACTCTTTAACACCAAAAAAATCACAAATAAAAAAGGCTCATTCAATGGGCAACTCAACCGCTCTTGTTGAAGTTGAACTTTGGGATGGTAGTGTAGAAATAAAGAAAACTTCTGCGTCAGAAAAACTAAAAAATAAAATACAGCAACTTGCACCAGCTGAATAAAGGATAAGAAATGGACAAATGGAACTTAATTATTGACGTTGAGAACTGTACTAATTGTAATATGTGCGTTCTCGCATGCCAGGATGAACATGTTGATAACGATTTTCCCAACTACGCAGCACCAATGCCCAAGCATGGTGCACGTTGGATTGAAATTATGCGAAAAGAGCGAGGACAAGCGCCAATGATAGACGTTGCCTACATGCCGGTGATGTGTAACCATTGCGATAATGCTCCTTGCATTGAGGCCGCTGAAGATGGCGCCATTACGAAAAGAGAGGATGGGATTGTTATAATTGATCCTATTAAATCAAAAGGACAAAAGCACTTAGTAGATAGTTGCCCCTATGATCGAATTTGGTGGAACGAAGAGTTAGAAATTCCTCAGACTTGGATATTTGATGCTCATTTATTAGATGAAGGTTGGAAGCAACCTAGAGCATCTACAGTATGCGCGACAGGCTCAATTATTGCAAAAAAAATTAGTGACGAGGAAATGGCAAAACTTGCGCGAGATGAAAATCTTGAGGTGTTAGAACCCGAAAAAGGAACAAAACCTCGTGTTTACTATAAAAAGCTGTATAGATATGACTCCTGTTTCATTGGTGGCAGCATATATGCAAAAAAGAATACTATTATCGATTGCATTCAGGATGCTGTTGTAAAACTAAAACAGAATACAGCGGTCATTGCTGAAATTAAAACTGATATTTTTGGTGATTTTAAATTTGATAAATTGCCCGAAGGAAGTGGTGATTATCAAATTGAAATCACGGCAGATGGCTTTAACAAGAAAAGCATTGATGTGGTTTTAAATGAGAGTGTAACATTAAAGGACATTCAATTATCCAAATAATTTGGTTAGATTAGCTCACACCAATTCAGGTTATTTTCATGAGCGGCCATTAAATTAGGTACGTGGTATTTTAAAAGCGGAGCGGTAATTTGAACAGTATTACGAACATAGGATTACCGATTGCGCTAGCATTTATTATGTTTTCTCTCGGTCTCGGCCTAACTGGTAGCGACTTCAAAAGAGTAATCCAACAGCCAAAAGATTTTCTTGTTGGATTGTTGTCTCAAACGGTTGTATTACCCGCTATTGCATTTTTAATAGTTATAACTTTTCAATTAACACCAGAACTCGGATTGGGACTAATGATCATTGCGGCCGCACCAGGGGGTGTTACGTCGAACATTTTAACTTTATTAGGGCGCGGTGATGTTGCATTATCTATTTCATTAACAGCAGTCATCAGTCTACTATCGTTCATTACAATACCTTTGATAATTGGATATTCATATAATTATTTATTTAGCGACAATCTGACAAATGAAATTTCCCTCGCTAAAATTACTTATAGTATATTTGCAATTGTTACGGTTCCAGTGATTTTGGGCATGGCTGCTAGATATTATTTTACGTCCATGTCGATAAAAGCTCTTAACTCGGCAAGAAAAATATCAACAGTCTTATTCGTTATTGTATTAATAGGGGCAATAATAAAAGAAAAAGACTTAATAATTGAATATTACCAACAAACTGGGTTAGCAACTCTAAGCCTTAATATAATTATGCTCCTGGTTGCTTGGCTACTAGCAACAATCTTCGGATCAGATATTAAACAAAAAATTTCAATATCAATCGAATGTGGCCTACAAAATGGGACCCTAGCAATCGCTGTTGCCACACTTTTGTTTGGAGGAGGACCTGCAGCTATACCAGCAGCCACCTATAGTGTTACCATGTTTGTTACGGCAGTTTTATTTGTCCTATTTCTAAGGCGTAAATATTCTAGCTAATTTGAAATAGCGTGTATTATTTCTTTATTGCTTCTCTAAAAGCTGTATTTACCTCAGACGTATGGTGCCGAGCAGCCACGTCTTTTCCTGCAAGGATTTCGTCGTAAAAGAATTTAGGAAGCTCATCATCTTCATCGGTAAATCCAGCATCTTTATTAAACTGCCACTCCATTTCAAGAGCTTCTCTTCCAATTTCTTTCATAAAACCCTCATCGAGATCGGTCCCATGAGCATTATTTAGAGCATCAGCAATAAATGATTTTTGAACATTAGTTACCGAACGACCAAATAAACATAGCCCTAATGAGTCTGTAGCAGCACAGTCTTCCTGAATATCAAGACTGGCAGCCACCAACTCTTCTGTTGTCTTATCCTTGCATTCGAATGTTGGAATATTACCCGCTGTGTGATCAGCTCCTTGAGCAGTAACCATCATTGAAATACCGGTTACTTCAATCTGGCGAGGATCATAAGCACTAATACCTTGTTTCTTTATCGCTGGCACTCGATCAACATTGAAGTGTTCGCCAACCCGGGCTGTACCTTTGGCATAGAGCTGTCCCTTATCGTTTCCATCTCTAATATCTTCTAATACATTTGACATGAATTCTACATCACCAAAAGATCCTTCCCCAGCATCCATGAGAACGCCGATAGTAGCTCCGAGTTCAATCGTATCGACTCCTAAATCGTTAGCGACATCATTTAGACGGGCAACATCATCAGGATCCGTCAATCCACAATTACTTCCGATAAGACCAAGGGTTTCATATTCCATCGGAGAACAAAGCTCATTTCCATCTTTATCTGCATAAATATTACTACATTTTATCATGCAACCTGGCATGCAAGCATGCGTGGTTTCTCCACCCCTTTCTAAGTTCGTCTTACGTATATACTGACCTCCAAGTTTAAATGGGCCCTCGTCTTTACCTACCAACGTTCCTGCACTAAAATTACGCGTGGGCAACCCTCCAACCTTATTAGTGAAATCTCCAACCATGGCAGTGCCAAGCTTACGAAAATTATCAATGGCAGGATCAACATCAAGCATTTTTCCATAGGCTTTAACAGACCCCATATATTTCTTTTTATCGCTAAACTCTGGCATTTTATTACGTTCTATAACAATAGCCTTAACTCTCTTGGAACCCATTACAGCTCCAACGCCTCCTCGAGCTGCGATACGTGTTGGCCGTTTTTCAGGATCCGTGAACGAGATACCAGCCATCAGTCCACCGTACTCTCCAACTGGGCTACAAATGCCTAAACTTACTTTATCCCCATATTTGTCGTGTAGCATTCTTGCTACCTCAAAATTACCTTTTCCTAAATATTCGTCGGCATTGTTGAAAGTAATACTGCCCTCTTTTGGAATGTGTATCACAATCCAATCTTCGGACTGACCATTTAATGTAAAACCCGCCATACCAAGTTGTCCAAGGGCAAAAGCAAAGGTGCCCCCAGCATTTGCTTCTTTTATTCCACCCGTGAGTGGGCTTTTGCACCCGACACTCAATCTATTCGCATTAGAGAAATTCGATCCGGCAAATGGCCCGGCAGAAAATATTAATGGATTTTTGGGACCCAATGGGTCGACTGTTGCCGCCTCCTTTTCCAATAAAGTTTTGGCAATAAAATGCCTTCCAACCCTAACAACGTCTAATCCATTTAGCTCCTGCTCTTCAATAGATTGGTTTTCTAAATTGATCTCCAAATATTTTCGCATAATAATCTGCCCTAATTATCTTTAAATTGTGATCCCCAAACAAGATGTGTAAATGCTTTTACTAAACTATACAATAAAAAATATTTAATATAAACCTGCCAAATTCGATTTGTGAAAATTTATTGCAGTGTCTTAATGGCCTCCGTGTCATCAATAATCTCTGGCGGAGGGGACGCGCTAGATTGATGATGTATAATTCGCCACTCATTATTTTCAGTAATGAAAGTATTTGTTGCAACAAGGCATATTTTCTCAAAAACTTCATAGCAAATCACAATTGCTGTATTTTTATAAATATTTACAGAAGCGCCTCTAACTTCGAAATTTGGTGTGTTTTTACTCGAGAGTATTTCCTCCCAACTCGTTAACACCAAGTCGCGACCAGAAAGGTGATTCCATCCTGGGTGAATACAGCTAATATCGTCTCGATTTGCCCAAAGGTTTGTCATTGCTCCTATATCACTGTTTTGAAAAGCCAGGTAAAATGCATCGTTAGCAAATAAAATTTTTATTTTCTCGGTCATTCAAATGCCTTAGTAGGAAAAGATAGAATTAAAATTTGGTTTGCCACTAATATTTTACCTCAACTGGAAACATAGCTGTTTGTTCCTTGTGATATTGGTCGACTAAGTTTGTTACCATCACCAACTATTTTCTGTTGCCAGAGTACAGGAGTTGTCGCCTTAGCTAAGCGTATTCTTTTTAAATTTTTTACTTTTGAGAGGTTACGTTCAGTAATTCTAATTAATCGTTTAGCATCATAAGACCTATATACTTTTAACGCGTCATCAAAAGCATCGATAGCAGCATTTAAATTATCTTCATTATTTTTTATACGTCCTCTCAAAAACATAGCGGAACCAATATTATTTTTTGTAGCTGCCCACAAAATTGGATTTTCGGTCATGGACCTTACTTGCAAGGACTGATGACACTCACTAATGGCTTTATCTATGATTTTTGGACTTCTAGCTAAATCACCCCATACTTGAAGTGTTCTACCAAGACTATTTTTTATATCACCCCATTTTTTGGGGTCCTCAAATTTACTATAGACTTGCAAAGCTCTTTGATAATATTGAATAGAATTTTTTAACTCAGCCGTCTCCCCGCGCAGATCGTCTAAGTGATTAAAAGTATTGCCCAACCTGTATTGAATAGCCGCCCATTCCTGCGGGGATTCATCTTTAACAAATTCCTCTAAAAGGTTTTGATAATTATCAATACAATCGGTAAGAATTTCTATATCACTAGATTTTTCGCCAAATAATTGTCTAATTCGACAGAGATGAAATAAAATATTAGCCCATGTCTTCCGATCTGTCTCTTTAGATACCATCTCTAAATTTTCTTGATATAATTTTGCAGCCTTTGTAATTAAATTTAAGTCGTGCATATAGTGGCCAATCAACGCAATAATGTTGGCATAACAAATTTGAATTGATATTTGATCTTTTAATATTAAATCTTTTGGGGGCTCTTGTTGGTTTTTTTTCTCGAAATCTAGTGCCGGCAACAAAAGCGGCTTTATCAATAAACGCTGAGTCTCATTCGAAGGAACAACAGATGCAACTGCTGTTGCGCATAGCAATCTGGCCAAATCCGAGCTAAAGTTTAGTGGTAATGCTAATTGGTCTGAAATCAGAAAACTACCAGGGTGATCTTCATGAGTGTTTATAGTCGTAAAACGTAGATTGATAACTGAGCCAATTTCATTAACTTCTCCCCAAACCAATAAATCTGCGTTATCTTTTTCTAATAATTCACGTGCCGATAACAAAGAAGAATTAAGGGACACTTCTTCATTATTTTCTTTGCTCTCTCCGACTACAGTTTCGTGGTACGCTTTAACATTGGCACCTCTTTGTTTGGATAAAGCTCTCACCAAATTAGTTGTTTGAATGCCTTCCTTATCACCTTTTAACCTTGATACCCTAAATTCAAGTAAATAACGCTTATTTGTAGATTTTTTAAAAAGTCCTAATATGGAATCCCATAATGATTTTTGAACACTTATAGAATTAAGAGATTTTTCGTTACTTAACCCGGATCCAATTAATATTTTCTTTCTAGCCTTTAGTTGACCTCCAGACACTGGACTTACAACCATTTCCGAAGAATGCCGTAATCTTTCTGCCAAATTATTTATGACGTTTAGAGCGACTTCGGGTTTGTCTTTTAAAGCTTCCCTAAAACTATCTTGTTTAATAATATTTAATTTTACTGATCCAAGGGCTCTCGCAGTTGAACTTCTAGCAGAATGATCAAAAATACCCATTTCACCGATAATATCACCCGATGAAAGTGTTTCGAGAGGAATCATTTGAGGCTTTGAGCCGACCAGCTTCTTTTTAAAGAGTCTCACCTGTCCTGTTACTATCATGAAAGCTGATGAACTAGGCTCTCCCTCTCTAAAAATTACATCACCCTTGGAATAGTTTCTTTCCGTAGTTTGCATAATAAAATAACCATAAGTTTCATTTTCTTATTTATTAATGCAAATTTTCTGCCAATTTTTTTATTTTTGATTTTTTTTAAAATAAATATTAACTTATTGATAATAATGGGAAATTTAAAGAACGGTAGTCGCTAAAGTGAAATTAAAGCCTAAATATATGCTGGATGGGTAAATTTAACCGGGCAAAGATGAAAACTATTAGAAGATAATCTATTTATAAAATAAAAAAAAACACTGTATCAGATACATTCGAGAGTAAATATATTCTCCAACCAATCTAAAGATTCTCGACTGAATGTCATTTCCAAAAAAGTATTGATTTATTGATATGACTGATATGATTTTTCTTCAAACAACTTAGAGTTTAATAATAAATTGATTTTTCTTTTGATATCAGACCTTTCATCATTGGTAATGTAAACGGCTCTCGCTAAATTAACAAAGTTTTTCGAGAAATCTTTTCTACTCTCACAATCTCTTATTTCATCTTCGATCTGCCATAATTTCTCATTAACTTCTCTCAAGTTGAAACTAAGTTTTTCCAGCTCGGGAGATTGAGGTAAAAATTTATCCCGGGTTTTTAATAATATTGAATATTCATAATTTATGTTCTTAAGCTTATTTTCGTCACTTATCATATCTAATTTAATCGAAAGTATCGTAATTTTATCGATAATCTCACCAGGAGAGACTTCAACTAAAATTTTGTCAGATTTCATTTCTTTCTATCCTTAATTAAGTCTATTCCTTGCATAAGGTCTTCTTGATTGACACCCTCAATATAAATTGAACGAGATGGAAACGCGAAACTAGATCCTTCTTCTTCAATTATTCCAATGAATTTAAGCATATGATCTTCAATAATTTCTCGCCACAAAACCCAGTCTGTTGTTTTTGTGAAATAATACAAATTAATATCAATGCTCGAGGAGTTAAAGTTTACCAAGTGAACCATCTCGGAGACAGTATGGTCAACTCGATCATCATCAGCAATTAATTTCTTAATTCTAATCAAGATAGCCTTAAACTGGTCTGTCCTTGTGGAATAATCTAAACCAAGATCAATCTTTATTCGGCGATTAGTCATACGAGACCAGTTGGTAATTGATGCATTTGCTAAAATACCATTTGGAATACTTTGGATAGCTTTTGAAAATTTTCTAATTTTGACCGTAGAAAGAGTAATTTCTTCGACAGTACCATGCCCGATACTAGGCGCCTCAATCCAGTCCCCAACACTAAAAGCACGATCAATAAGTATAAGCTTGATACCGCCAAATAAATTTGAAACTGTATCTTTTGCCGCAAATGCAAAAGGCAAAGACAAAACACCAATACCAGCAAAATAGGGCCATGGGTTTATTCCCCACTGCGCTAGAACCGCAATTACACCAGATCCAAAGAGAAAAAATTTCAGAAATTTTAACAAATAGTTTTTGACCTCGTATGCTACGGGCCCAGCTAAGCGAGACAACAATTTATCAAATAAAATAGAAACTGGGTCCACTAACCTAAATCCAGTCCAGAAAATTGTAAAAGCTATGAGAGATTTTATTATTTGATTGAGTATTGCTTCGGTATTTGAACTAAAAGCTATCCAGTTAACAACAATTGATAAACCAATAATAAAAAATAGAAACATTAACGGCTGTTGGAGTACGACTACAATCTGATCGTCAATATCCGTCTTGGTAAGGCTCGCCCATCTTTTAAGGCGCTCTATTACAACCCGGGCGAAGAATTTCCGAGTCAAAATAAAGGCAAACAAAACTAGTGAGGCTAAAGCCATTTCACCAACAGTGATGCCAAAAAAACTACTATTCCAAACTATTTCAAAATCACTCATATATTTTCCCAAATAATTGGTAGATTATGGTTACCATTTTACTAAATCTATTTAAAATTAAGGTCTTCATCAAGGTCGGATAATTTTTCTGCATTAATAATTTTTAAAGCTACATTGTAACCAAAGCCTGCTCGCGCCAGCGCATTCATGTCTTTCTTGGTGTATTCAGAACGATTATTAGGATTACGGTATGGTCCAAGACGCCGTTTTCGGGCAAAAATTGTGGCAGCTCCAAGATCAGAAATTTCCCCGTCATCAAACAAAGACTCAAGAACTTCATTAATAATCTCATTCGCCACGCCTTTCTCAGTGAGTTTGGCTCGGATTACACGGGATGAGTTACCCCTTCTGTACAAAGTATTGGCTCGCATTTGTGCAAATTGCCTATCATTTAATACTCCGGTTTCAATCAATCGATAAATAATAGAGTCAACAATTTTAGCATCTTCCTCAGGTTTAGTATTGTGATATTGTGCTGATCTATAAACTCGGCGCATTAAAACTCTTCTCAGATTTTCAATGGAAGACGAAAATCGTTGTAAATAGAAAATAGCCGCATTCTCAATAGATTTCCTTGAGGTCTTTCGTGGTTTTTTCTTCTTTAATAATTTAGATTTAATAATTTCTGACACTTTATTTATAAAAATTTAGTAAGTTAAATAATATCTGATTTGTAAGCTAGGCTAATTATCACTATATGATATAGAATTATTAATTTATTTACCTAAACTAATACACAACCTGACAGCTACAAGGAATAATACTATTTTAACAAAACCAGATACAAGCCCTGCTAGGGATATTAGAAATTGGCTAGGCATGAAGACATTGTATTTACGAGAGATCAATCGTTTCTCGAAAGTTTATGTACAAACGATCTTCGTACCCGTAATTACAACGTTAATATTCTTGGCTATCTTTACCTTGGCTATCGGAGCGTTAAGAAGCGATATTAATGGGATTCCTTTTATTCAGTTTCTGGCGCCCGGATTAATTATGATGGCAATATTGCAAAATTCATTTGCCAATACCTCATCATCCATTATGGGCGCAAAAATGCAGGGTAATATTATTGATACATTGATGCCACCTTTAACACCAGGCGAAACCATATTTGCATATATTATTGGTGGAGCAACTCGAGGAATAGCTGTTGGAATAGCTGTAACATTTGCTATGTTTTTCTTTACTCATATCGAAATCAAAAATATTTACCTAATTCTATTTCATACACTTTCGGCTTCAAGTATGATGGCTAGCATAGGGTTTATAGGAGGAATCTGGGCGGAAAAAAATGAACAGAATGCTGTTATAACCGGTTTTATTGTTACCCCCTTAACGTTTTTATCAGGAACGTTCTATTCAATCGATAAATTGCCAGAACTACTCCAGCTTTTTGCATTATTTAATCCTTTTTTCTATTCAATTGACGGATTTAGAGCTGGGTTCATTGGTATTTCAGATGGTCCAATTTCCCAAGGAATTATAGTTATGTGTTTGATAAACATTCTTCTCTGGGTATGTTGCCATTTTCTATATAGTAGTGGATACAAACTGAAAGCATAAAAATAAATGTCGCCCCCTATAACTGAATTAAAAATAACAAAACCTATTTCATCAACCAATTGGCGGGGATTATGGACATTATATAGCCGTGAGGTTAGACGTTTTATTAAAATTATAGGGCAAACGTTGCTCGCTCCTATAATTACAACAATATTATTTTTAATTGTATTCGTTGTAGCCTTTGGCAAAGATAGGCAAATTGGTGAATTATCATATACAGAGTTTTTAGTGCCGGGACTCATGATGATGACAATTCTGCAAAATGCATTTGCAAATACATCCACCTCAATTATTTCCCAAAAACTCAATGAAAATATTATTGATACCCTTATGCCGCCACTAAGCCCACTCGAATTAGTCGTTGGCTTTGTTATGGGAGGCGCAACAAGGGGGCTCGTTGTAGCTATCGGTGTTGGATTTGGTTTAAGCCTAGTTATACCAATCTCGATAAATAGCATCAGTATGGTAATTTTTCATGCAGTTGGCGCAGCATCAATGATGGGCGCACTAGGTATGATAACTGGCATATGGGCGGAAAAATTTGATCATGTATCAACTGTAACAAATTTTATCATTTTACCACTATCATTCTTAAGTGGGACTTTTTTCCCTATTACAAGATTTCCAGAATTATTGCACAATATCAGCTATTATAATCCCTTTTTTTACATGATAGATGGTTTGCGTTATGGCTTTTCAGGGCAATCATTTGGGTCTCTGTTTACAGGAATAATCTATGTATTAAGTATTAATTTTGCGCTCTGGGTTATTTGTTATTGGTTAGTAAAATCTGGATATAAATTGAAAGCATAAAATATTGAAAATAATAACTACAAGGCCTCGAAAGGGCCAAACAAATTTACTTGGAACGTGGTCTCTTTACAGAAGAGAAGTGATGCGTTTCTTTAAAATTTCTTCTCAAACTTTTATTGCTCCAGTGATAACTGCCCTCCTGTTCCTAGCAATATTTAAATTGGCTTTTTCAGGTGATGGAAGATCAATGGGCAGTGTAAGTTTTGCTGAGTTTTTGGTTCCTGGATTAACGCTAATGGCACTCATGACTGCCGCTTTTGCTAATGCATCATTTTCTCT
>JADHRD010000142.1 GCA_016777585.1 Rhodospirillales bacterium
TGCTCTCTCGTGATCGTTAATTAAATAACGCGCATTTGCCCAATGATTTGCTAGGGAATAGTCACATTTATTCAAAATTGATACATATGAGCTAATCGTCTCTTGGAGCCATTCGGGGAGTGTATTACTCTCATCATGCAAACAAGCTTTGTATAAACTAATGTGCCCTCGCATTGTGTTTGGTCTCAGAGAATGGACTCTCAGAACATTATCAACTGTACCATGAGGAGAGCGAGATGCATTTAACGCTTCAAGCAGATTCTCATCTGCATCATTATCTTCTATCATATTAATCCACGCTGACATATTTTTCCCTTAAGCTTAATTACCAGTATTCATTTTTTTCTCTAATCGTCTAACCGCGGCAGACACTAATAGAATTAGAATTAAATATTCTAAAACTAAGATGGTATAGACCTCTAATGGCCTATATTCTGTAACAACCAGTTCATTTGCCTTTCGTGTCAACTCCTCCATTCCAATTACAGAAACTAAAGAAGACATTTTTAGCATATAGACCAATTGATTTCCAAGAGCTGGAAGCACTCTGCGAATGGCTTGAGGCAATATGACAAAACGCATTGTATCTAAATAGTTTAATGAAATTGTATGTGAAGCCTCGTACTGGCCTTTATCAACAGATTGTATACCCGCTCTAAAAATCTCTGCCTCAAATGCACTATCAGAGAGTGCCAGTGCAATAACACCAGCCCAAAAAACATCAATTGTAATTCCAGCCACTTGAGGAAGACCATAATAGACCCAAAGAATGAGAACTAAAATCGGAATAGCCCTAACTATTTCAACATAAAATCGATTAATCCCACGTAAATACTTATTTTTAGAAAGCGCAGGCAATGCCACAACCAAACCTATCAGAATAGAAATAGCTATGGCAACTAAGGACGTTAGTATGGTATAATACAGCCCACTCAACAAAAATTTTAGGTTTACAAAACCACCTTCTGTGGTTGGATTTACAACATACCAACCCCAATTCCCAGAACAGCCGGCAAGTATAAAAGCCAGCGCTATAAATAAATACATTTTCTTCATAAAATTTCTCAATGATGCAAGATTTTATCCAAAAAATCCTGACATCGCCTTGTTTTTGGTTTTGTAAAAAATTTTTCTGGTTCTGCTGTCTCAACGATTTCACCGTCGTCCATAAATACCATCGTATCCGCAACCCCACGCGCAAACCCTGTCTCATGCGTAACACAAATCATTGTCATTCCATCGTTAGCCAATTCACTCATAACATCCAAGACCTCTTTGATCATCTCTGGATCTAATGCCGATGTCGGCTCATCAAAAAGCATGATGGCAGGTTCCATACATAATGACCTTGCAATGGCTACACGCTGTTGCTGCCCTCCAGATAACTGAGATGGGAATTTGCTTGCTTGTTCGGGAATCCGAACTCTTTCCAAATATTTCATGGCTAGGGCTTCAGCATCTATTTTTGTAATTTTTTTAGATCGCATAGGCCCTAATGTTAAATTATCCATAACACTTAGGTGTGGAAATAAATTAAATTGTTGGAAAACCATTCCAACCCGTGACTTTATTTTTGTGAGGCTATCCGAACTATCATTCAAAACAATGCCGTCGACTATAATTTTACCACCTTGTTGTTGCTCAAGTCCATTTATGCATCTAATTAAAGTTGATTTACCCGACCCTGAAGGTCCACATATAACTATGCGTTGACCAATATTAACAGATAGAGAAACATCTTTCAAAGCTTGAAAGGACCCAAAAAACTTAGATATTTTCTCGACACAAATTATTTGATTATCAATATTTGATGACAAATGGTCCACCTAATAATATATATATAGTACATCGAATAGAAATTTGTTTTTATTATTAAACTAGTACCTACAATGTGTTGCAATTCATTTATTTGCAAGCGATGATGAGTCTGAAATTAATTAGGGAGTGAATAAAATGAGATTAGTGAAGCCACTTTCAACTGCTCTGTTGACATTTGGATTATTGTTTACAGCTATTCCAGGTGCAAATTCAGCGTCCCTTCTCAACGAAATACTAAATGGAGGTGTTTTAAAAGTAGGAACTACAGGTGACTGGAACCCTATGACAATGAAAAATCCAGCTACCAACTCATATACGGGTTACGACATTGATGTAATGACTGAGTTAGCAAAAGACCTTGGAGTAAAAGTAAAATTTATACCTACAGATTGGAAAACTCTTGTTAGTGGAGTGACATCAGGGAAATATCATATGACTGGTTCAGCATCTGTATCACCTGCAAGAGCTAAAGCGACAGGTTACTCTATAAGCTATTTCTCATTAGCAACGGTTCCATTAACACTTAAAAAGAATGCCAGTAAATTCAAAGACTGGAGCGATCTAAACAAGCCTAACGTTACAGTTGCAGCAACGTTGGGCACAACTCAAGAGAAGCAGGTTAAATTATTTTTTCCAAATGCAAAACATAAGATTGTTGAGGCTCCCGCCCGCGATTTTCAAGAAGTACTCGCTGGTCGAGCAGATGCGCACATAACTTCAAACGTCGAGGCATACAAATTAGTTGAAAAATACCAGCAGATGATGGTAGTGCCCGTTAAAGCGCCAAAAGCAAGAACACCAATAGCAATGCTGTTACCTCAGAATGATCAGGTTTGGATAAACTATGTTAACACATGGATTGCCCTAAAAACTGAAAGAGGATTTTTTAATAAGCTTGGACGAAAATGGAAGTTACAAAATTAAGAATTATGGGGTGTAAAACACCCTGTATTTTTTCTAGATGTTAACTGTCTATTCAGTCCCCATTAGCCTTTACTGCGCAAAATTGCGGATTATATTACGTCATAAAGGATTAGAATGGAGGGAAGAGAGTCCTCCTGGTGGCTATGGTTCGAAAGAATATAAAAAAATTGTTGCGACGGGAAATCTCCCTGCTTTATTGGATGGAGGACTGTTGATTGCCGATTCTGAAGCCATCGCAGAGTATTTAGAAGAAAAGCACCCTAAGCCAAATATGTTACCAATTAATCTCGATGAAAGAGCAAAGGTTCGAGAGCTTAGTCGTTTTCACGATACACGCTTGGAACCTGAATTAAGAAAGCTATTCAGTCAAATACCTTTGTATAAACCAGATCATAATATTTTACAAAAACAAACTGAGGAAATAAATCAGCGGCTCGACCAACTATCAAATATAATCGAGATTTTACCGGATAGTCTTTTATTGGCGCACTGCGCTTTTCCAATAACGTTTTCGTGGGTCGAGGCGCTTACTTCATTATTTTCCCTACAAATCAGTTGGCCATCTAAAATACTAACATGGAATGAAAAACTTAAAACTTTTTCGGCGGTAGATACTGAATTAATGGATTACAATCCTAAACTTAAAAGTTGGTTAAGGAACCAGCATGCGACTTGACCATGCGACTTGGAGAGAAGTAGAAGCCTATTTAGAAAAATCAAATGGCATAATTATACCAACAGGTTCGACTGAACAACATGGACCAATGGGGTTAATAGGAACCGATGCTCTGTGCGCTGAAAAGATAGCTTGGGAAGCTGGTAAAGAATTAAATGTCTATGTTGCCCCTACTCTATCGTATACGCCAGCGCCATTTAATATGTCATTCCCAGGTACAATTTCAATCTCTGAAGAATTATTTGAATCTTTACTCAATGAGGTTGTTTGCTCGTTAAAAAAACATGGCTTTAAGAAATTTTATTTTATTAATGGTCATGGTGCTAACCTAAAGTCATTAAAAAATCTAACAAACCAATTCTCAAATATTACGATCCGAGTAAAAAGCTGGTGGGACTATGAAAAAGTAGACCACTTGAGGCATGCGAGGTTCGGTGAATGGGAGGGTATGCACGCAACACCGTCAGAGATATCGATTACCCAGGCAAACAATAGAACTATTACTTGTGACGAAGCACTTAGCCCACCAAAAAAACTTAACCAGAAATATATTCAAGACCATTCAGGCGATAAACACGGTCCGCCAGAACAACATCGTAAAAACTTTCCAGATGGCCGAGTTGGCTCTCACTCGGTTCTAGCAACACCAAAAATTGGGGAACAACTTATAAAAATAGCTGTTGCAGGCTTAGTATCAGATTATTTAACTATTTTTTGAGGTTTAAAAAATTAATTTATCATCAATTTAATACTTACTTAGACACCGAGATAGCGATGTTGTATGTCATCATCACCGCTCAATTCTTTTGAACTCCCGCTCCAAACTACCATTCCTTTTTCTATGATATAATGTTTATTAGCGATTTTAGTCAAAGCCTCTACATTCTTATCTATAACCAGAATAGATTGCCCAAAGTTTTTTAATTCTTCTAGAACCCTCCAAATATCATCTCTTACAAGAGGTGCCAGACCCTCTGTTGCTTCATCCAATATCAATAAATCTGGATTGGTCATTAAAGCTCTAGAAATTGCCAACATCTGTTGCTCTCCACCCGACAGTTGGTTGCCAGCATTCAATTGGCGATCCGCGAGAGCCGGAAAAAGATCAAAAATTTTATCAATAGTCCATGGATCAGAATCATTTCGGCGATTTGCCGCTGTTGCTACTAAATTTTCATAAACGCTAAGATTAGGAAAAATCTGACGTCCCTCAGGAACGAGCCCAATACCGGCCTGCGCAACTTTAAAAGATGGCTCACCATTAATCTGCTTTCCTTTAAAATAAATATTACCTGAGTTCGGCTTCATTATGCCCATGATAGACCTGATCGTAGTGGTTTTGCCCATTCCGTTTTTCCCTAGGAGAGTTACAACCTCACCAACACCAACATCCAACGATATACCAAACAATACTTGCGATGCGCCATAAGAACTCTCAATATGGTCAACACGTAACAATTCAGTCATTAACCATCTCCCAAGTAGGCTGTTCTAACCTCTTTGTTACTTCGGATTTCTTCTGGTGTGCCACAGGCTATAGACTTTCCATATACCAATACAGTGATCCTATCTGCTAACGCAAATACAGTATCCATATCAGGCTCAATCAGAAGCATAGTATATTTGGATTTCATTG
>JADHRD010000143.1 GCA_016777585.1 Rhodospirillales bacterium
GATGTGAAGTGACTGGTAAAGGTGTGCTGACCGGCAATAATGTAAGCCATGCTCATAATAAGACTCGGCGCCGTTATTTGCCAAATGTACAAAAAATAACCTTGTTTTCTGGTATTCTTGGTAAAGTAAAATTAAAGATTACTCCAGATACTTTGAGATCAATTGAACAAAAAGGCGGATTGGATTCCTACTTGCTTAATACTAGCAATATAAAGCTAGCTGAAGAGGGAGTAAGACTTAAAAGTCGAATAAAGAAGGCTCAAGCAAAGAAAGACTCAAAAAAAGCTGCGTAGCGTTTATAGCTATTTCCATCAATAAGGCTCACGATATGTGGGCTTTTTTTTTGGTAAATGCCTTGTTCGAGTGTTATCTCGATTGTTGGTGGAATCTACTTACTAATAAACAGAGATTATAAAGTTTAGGGTATTCAATGATTGGGCTTCGTCTCTCGCTATTTTACGCGACTTATTTTGGAATGGTGGGTATAATGTTGCCTTTTTTCCCTGTTTGGTTGTTATCAAAGGGAATGTCGGCAGCGGAAATAGGTTTAATTCTAGGCTCCGCAACTTTTGCTCGCATAATTTTTAATCCAATAATTGGACAAATCGCTGACCTCTATGGTACTCGTCAACCAATCATCTTTATACTAGCGGTCTTATCTTCCCTCTGTTTCTCATCTTACTTTATTGTCGATGGCTTTTGGATAATTATTTTAGTTACCATAATATTCAATGGATTTTGGAGTGGAATGCAACCTTTGGCTGAGAGTTTGACAATGCTCTCGTTGAAGCAAGTAAAAATAGATTATGGTAGAGTCCGATTATGGGGTTCAATAGCGTTTATACTAACTGCGCTAATTGCAGGTAAAATAATAGGAATTAAAACAGATCATTTGATACTAATTTTAATTTTTTTATTCATCAATTTAATGGTTGTTGTAACGTTGTTCCTGCCTAAGTTAAAAACTAAAATATCAATTATCCCTCAATATCCTCTATCACAATTATTTCGTAATTATGGACTGATTATAGTAATATTTTCTGCGGCATTAATACAATCTAGTCATGCTCTATATTATAGTTTTGGCTCTATACACTGGAAAACTCTCGGATTTAGTAGTACTGCTATAGGATTGTTATGGGCCGAGGGCGTTGTCGCGGAAATTATACTGTTTTCATTTGGCGCATACATTCTTCGTTGGATAGGGGCATTAAATCTTATTTTCTTGGGTGGATTTTTAGGGATGGTAAGATGGTTTTGCATGGCGTATTTTGAAAATTTTCAAATTATACTTTTTACGCAATTACTCCATGCATTTAGCTTTGGGGCAACTCACCTTGGAATAATACATTATTTGAATGAGACTGTGGAAGAGGGTTTGTCTGTGACAGCTTTGAGTTTGTATTCTGCGATTGGTATGGGTCTTTTAATGGGAATAATGGTTAGTTTATCTGGAGGGCTATATGACCAATTCGGATCTAAAGCATATTTACTGTGTGCTCTGACGTCTATTATTGGCGCAGCTTTAGTAATTATGCCTGGATTTCGGCGAAAAGGTTGCAGTATAAAATGAAGCTTGCACCCTATTTTTTTTACTTAGTTCCTTTTATTGGACCTCTTACAGTAGCTTTTTCATCAAATAGATCTGTAAGGTTTTGCATCATAGTTCCCCCAAGTTCCTCTGCGTCATTGATAGTTACAGCTCGTTTATAGTACCTCGTTACGTCATGTCCTATTCCAATTGCTGTTAGTTCGATTGGTGTCGATGTCTCAATAAAGTTTATCACATCTCTCAAGTGTTTTTCTAGGTAGTTCCCGGGGTTAATAGATAATGTTGCATCATCAACTGGAGCGCCATCCGATATTACCATAAGTATTCTTCTTTGTTCTGGTCTTCCTATAAGTCGATTATAAGCCCACAATAACGCTTCTCCATCAATATTTTCTTTGAGAAGACCCTCTCTAAGCATTAACCCTAAATTTTTTCTGGTTCTTCTCCATGGAGCATCGGCTTTTTTATATACAATATGCCTTAAATCATTTAACCTTCCAGGTTTTGCTGGTTTTCCTGCCGCCACCCATTCTTCTCGTGATTGACCGCCTTTCCACGCCCGGGTAGTGAAACCTAGAACTTCAACTTTAACGGCGCAACGCTCCAAGGTTCTGGAAATAATATCTGCGCTCATTGCAGCTACCGAAATTGGTCGTCCGCGCATTGAACCAGAATTATCTATTAATAAAGTCACAACGGTATCACGGAAATCTGACTCATTCTCAACCTTGTAAGATAGTGGGTGTTGTGCGTCCGTTACGACGCGAGATAAGCGGCCTGCATCAAGAATACCTTCCTCAAGATCGAATTCCCACCATCTTTGTTGTTGAGCCATTAGTTTTCGCTGTAGACGATTTGCGAGCCTCGATACGACACCTTGCATATGAGATAATTGTTGATCTAATTGAGACCTTAATCGGGTTAATTCCTCTAGTTCGCATAAATCTTCTGCTAAATTTATTTCGTCATTACTGGTGCTAAAGGCTCGATAAGGCTCTGTCTTTCCATCTGGAAATTCTGGACTCTCGGGTTGCCCTCTCATTGACGAAGAGCTGTCTTCCTCAGACTCCTCTGTTTCATCCGAGACATCTTCCATTTCTTCGAGAGCTTCTGGATCTAGACCATCAAAATCTATATCTTCATTATCATCATCATTTTGATCACCATCTTGCTCATTTTCTGTACTTTCAGATTGATCATCTTCGTTTGAACTCTCGTTGTTATCGTCGTTCCCTTTTTCGTCACCTGTGTTACTCTCAGAGTCTACGGGGAGCTCTAAATCTTCAAGTATGTCACGCACTGTCTGACCAAAAGCTTTTTGGTCATCCAAACAATTTTTAAGTTCAGACATCCTTTTACCGGCTTTATCTTCCAACCAAGAACGCCATGTCTCCATTAATGGCTGAGCCGATACTGGCGCCGGTTTGCCCATCAACGTCTCTCGAAGCAACATTCCAACTGCATCGGCCATTTGGGTTTCTTCTCGGTCAGTAACTAAGTGATACCCTTTTTCTTGGCACTGAGCTTCATAATAATGATCGAGATTCTTTGAGGTTCCAGACAGTCTTCTTGATCCCAGAGCTTCAACCCTAGTTTGTTCTGCAACATCAAATAACTCACTGCTATTTCCGCCAGTTGGTCGTTGTTGATTGAATGTTTCTGAATTATTGTAGCGCAGGCGCAGTGCTGCTGCATCTGCCTCACCCCTCAATATGTCTAACTCATTGTTGCTGTTTGACCTCGGAGGGTTGGATATTCGTACCTGGTTCCCCTCCTCATTGGTCGTTATTCCTTGACCATTAGACGCGAACGTTACTGTCACTGCATTGCTTTTGGTAACAGCTTTGAGGGTTGCTTCGGTAACTCTTTTTACTAATTCTTGGTAGTCTTGCACTTCAGACATTTTAATTAATTAGGCTGTAGATACTAAGCGAGTGTAACAGTGGCCGCGGACTCTGGTAATTCTTCATTAAAACATCTTTGAAAGTATTCAGCAATTACTGGGCGTTCAATTTCATCGCATTTATTTAAAAAGGTTAGACGGAACGCAAATCCTAAGTCACCGAATATTTGAGCATTTTCTCCCCATATTATGACAGTTCTGGGCGACATTACTGTTGAGACATCACCATTCATGAAGCCATTTCGTGTCAGGTCAGCTAACTCTACCATCTTACTTATTGTGGCCTTACCCTCGCTATTATTATACGCGGGTATTTTCGCCAGAATAATGGCTTCTTCATCATCGTGTTCCAGATAATTTAGTGTTGTAACTATATTCCATCTATCCATCTGCCCTTGGTTTATCTGCTGTGTGCCGTGATACAGTCCAGTGGTGTCACCTAATCCAACCGTATTTGCAGTAGCGAAAAGCCTGAAGAATGGGTGCGGTTTAATAACCTTACTCTGATCTAAAAGGGTTAATTTCCCTTCTACTTCGAGTACCCTCTGTATAACGAACATTACATCTGGTCTTCCTGCATCATACTCATCAAAAACGAGTGCCGCTGGATTTTGCAAACACCAAGGAAGAATGCCTTCTTTAAATTCTGTTATTTGTAATCCATCTTTAACTACGATAGCATCTTTTCCTATAAGGTCGATGCGGCTTATATGACTGTCTAGGTTTACTCTAATACAAGGCCAATTTAATCGGGAAGCTACCTGTTCAATGTGTGTCGATTTGCCTGTTCCATGGTACCCTTGGACCATAACCCTTCGGTTATGAGTAAATCCCGCTAGTATTGCCAGCGTTGTGTCGTGATCAAACTGATAAGTCTCATCAATTGTTGGAACATATTCATTGGCTAGACTAAATGCTGGTAGTTTAAGATTACTTTCAATACCAAAAACTTCTTTAGCCGACACTTCAATATCTGGCGCATCTAGGGGGAATGTTTTATCTTCACTTACATCAATCTTATTCATCTTTTTTCTCTCGACTTTATTTTATAAATTTTAATACCAAAATTTTAAAAATTAAGGTAGCGATAATTTCTTTAGTAACAACCTATATGAAGTATTTATCTGTTTTAAAGTTTCTTCTAAATTTTTGTTTCCACCATTCACATCTGGATGATACTTTTTAACTAAAACCTTATATCTGTTCTTTAAATCGTTAATAGTCAGTGAGCTATCAAGTTCTAATTTACGTAATGCCCTTTTTTCTTCTTCAGTGAATTTACTTACTTTATTATTTAATACAATAAAATCATTATTAGAATGTTCGCCCATTAAATTGAACGGGTCATCAAAATTATCATTAATATTTGAAAAGTGTATATTTTCAAGGTTTATACTCTCATCAAATTGTGGCCTTTTATCAAAACTTTTACCAAGGGGCCAAGTTGGTCTATTCCATGTTAAATCAGATCTTACTAAATTTTCAACATCTTGATCTGACATGCCTTCATAATAGTTCCAAGAGTTGTTGTAAATGCGAACATGTTCA
>JADHRD010000039.1 GCA_016777585.1 Rhodospirillales bacterium
CCTCGCGTTTGTGATTTTGCGTCACCTTTGTTGTCCCTATTCCATCAGCAATAATATCTTGCCCCGTCAGTATGGTTATTACCCCCGGTGCCGCTTCCGCTTCTGAAGTGTTTATCGACAAAATCTTTGCGTGGGCATGAGGTGATCTGAGAACAAAACCGTGGGCTTGTCGATGCAGATTAACGTCGCTTACATAATTTCCCCGACCCGTAAGTAACTTTGGGTCTTCGGTTCGAGTGACTGGTTGGCCGAAGGCAAATTGTCCCATATTTTATTCTAACTCCTAATTTTATCTTTAAACTTGTTTGCTGTAATCTTCTCTTAATTTATTTTTTAAAATTTTTGCCATGGCACTCTTGGGTAACTCTGGCACAAAATCCATTTTTCTAGGTATCTTATATCCAGCAATTAAATCACGACAATGCTCAATAATTGTATTTTCATCTAAATTACCTCCGGCTCGTGATACTATGACCGCAAATAACGACTCACCATATGTTCTGTCTGGTATCCCTATCACAGCACATTCATGAACATCGGGGTGCTTGTATAATGCCGCCTCCACTTCAGAGGTGTAAATATTTTCACCACCGCTAACGACCATATCTTTTTTACGATCCATTAAAAACATCAGACCATTATCATCAATACGACCAATATCTCCGGTATGAAACCAGCCATTCTTGAATGATTTTTTATTTTCGTCAGGCCTATTCAAGTAACCTTTTGTTACATTTGGTCCCCTAACACATACTTCACCAGCCTCACCAGTGGGCTGTTCCTGACCTTTTTCATTAAGAATTTTGAGGTCGACCCCAATGACTGGACGTCCTGCTGACCTAAGGATATCGAGATTTCCTGTCGAAATTGCTAGAGCATGATCATCGGGATCAAGTGTTGTCAAAATAGGCGAAGTTTCAGTCAAACCATAGCCTTGTTGTATTCCTGTTGAAGCAAACTGATTGATTGATCTTTGCACCCATTCAGCAGCCATGGGAGAAGACCCATAGAACAAAGTTCTAAAAGATGATAAGTTATAATTAGAAAATGTTGGTTCCTCTAATATCATTATTATCATTGTTGGAGCCATCATTGCTTGTGTTACGTGGTAGTCTTCAATTGCACTCAATGCTGCTTTAGGCGAAAAAATGGGAACAAATGCGTGCGCGCTTCCATTTATGGTGTATCCCGTGCCCATTAGGTCAGCGGCATGGAACATAGGCGCCACATGCAGATATATATCTTCTTTCCTAATACTTAATGCATTGCCCACTTGATATCCATTCGAATAGACATTTCTATGTGTAAGTTCCACGCCTTTACTGCGCCCAGTGGTTCCGCCCGTATACAAGAGAATAGCCAGGTCATTTTCATCGGGCTCTTGAGGTGTGATTGGGGTTGCAGCCATCAGAATATCCTCATAAACCAAAACATTTTTAACGTTTGAATTTTTTGAAATAACAATTCTTCTATTTGACCAGGGGGCTAATAACGCGTTATCAGTCAGATTTAGATGTTCTTCGCCCAAGGCTAAGTATTCTATATTTGCATCATTTAAAATATGGAGTATTTCCGGCGCAGCTAGTCGATGGTTTATTGGCACTGGTATCGCCCCGTACCAATAACCAGCATATATTAGTTCTTGATAACGAAATGAGTTAGGCCCTATTATTCCAAATCTGTCACCTTTCTTAATTCCTATTTGCAATAATGCACCGGCAATCATACTGATGCGTTTAATATGTTCTCGCCAGGTAAATTTTTTCTCAATATCTACAATAGCTATTCTTTCACCAAATAGTTTTTCAGTCCTCACGAGAGCTGATGTCATTGTAATCATAAATTTGAACCCCCTATCTCTTTTGAAGTTTTTTCATTGTAGGATGACATATCTAAAAAAAATTAGCATATTTTAATGTTAAGTCCAGTCGAAGGGCGCGCAAGTCCTAAAACCAGCAATCACATCTCGACGTTCTGGTGTATAAAAATTGCGGAATGTATTTTTTATCATTCTAGATCGAGTAGCCCATGAGCCTCCTCGTAATACTTTACGAGTGCCGAAAACTGGTTGCGAGTATTCTTTGTAAGAATCTGGTCTGAATCCAGGGTATGGTTCAAAATTACTGGCAGTCCATTCCCATATATTCCCAATCATTTGCCTTAGTCCCCATGGGCTATCTCCCGCACTATACATGTTTACATCAACCGTGTCTGTTGTTCGAGCATCAAGATTAGATTTTCCGATTGTATTGGTGGTATCACCCCATGGAAATTGACGTTTACTAATAGAAAATTTTTCTCCGCCATCTGTCGGCTCTGATGTCGCAGCAATTTCCCATTCAAGCTCGGTGGGGAGTCGTCTATTGGCCCAATTGCAATAAGCGCTAGCTTCAAACCAGTTGACGTGACTTACTGGTTTGTTTGGAACCAATTCTATATGATTGTCAAATGACTTTTCTAGCCATTGGTTTTTACCATCCGCAACCCAGTAAGTTGGATGCTCAGCCTCGGCTCTATTGCGCCAGTTCCAACCCAAGTCGTGCCAAAGGTCTCTTCGGTTATATCCATTATCAGCTACAAATTCTGAAAAATCCTTATTTGTAACTGGTAAACGCGCCATTTTAAAGGGATAGCTTGGAACATTATGAGCCCATTTTTCATTATCGAAAAAAAATGGTGAGTCTGGCTGGGATCCTAACAAAAATGTACCGCCTGGAATTTCTACATCACCTCGTAGCTTTTCGTTTTGTAACTCTGAGTTAATTAGTGGTTTTGATGTATGTAGGTTAGGTGATGGGTATTCCAGTGTTTTTCGAGAATGAAGGTATGCCTCAGTATGCATATCCTCATGAAATACAGCAAATTGATAAATGAAACTATCTTGTTCAGACGCCATATTGGATCCAGAAATAGGTCCCAGCCTATCAATCAACTTCTGGCGTATTGTGTCTATGTAATCAAGTACGTCTGGCGTAGAAAGTAGAGGAAGGTCCCAACGATCATAATGTTCAATATCAATCGAGTCATATAGCTTATCCCCATCTTTAAGCGTCGGTTCTTTACGATACAACATTCTCAAAATAAATTGATCATAAAACCAAGCAACATGGCCAACCTCCCATAGTATCGGATTTACAATTGGAAGTTTGGGCCCCATTAGTTGATTATCATCAAGGTCCAGAAGCAACTCGCGGGTTCGACAATTCGCGTCCTCAAGAAAATCCGCTAAACATTGTGTGCTTACGCATTTCGTCATAATATTAAACCTAATTATAATTACCTAATCAAATTCAGTTAGAAAATGAAAATTATACTAATAACACCAGCTAAAAAATACTCGAAAAATGGTAATCGCACAACCGCACTTAGGTGGTCGAAGATATTGCGCAAACTCGGCCATAAAGTAACCATCGATATAGAATATCGAGGGGGAAAAGCTGATTTGATGATAGCTCTGCACGCCTGGCGAAGCGCAGAATCGATTAAGGAATTTAAACATTCCTGTCCGTCAGGGAAAATTATCGTCGCATTAACTGGAACAGATTTTAATGAATTTATGCACTCGCACCCAGAGACAACATTATGTTCTATGGAGTACGCTAATCGGCTTGTGTGCTTGCATGACCAAGTCGCTCGGGTGTTACCAAGAAAATTCCATTCAAAGTTAAGAGTAATATACCAGTCGGCGGTTTCTTTGAAAAAGCAATATACTAAGTCTCTTGTTTATTTTGATGTCTGTCTTGTAGCGCATATGCGTGCTGTCAAAGATCCAGTGCGGGGACCTTTAGCCGTCAGGTTAGTCAATAAAAATTCTCGCTTGAGGATAGTTCATCTTGGTAAGGCACATGATGAAACTTGGGAAAAGTGGGCAAAAGAGGAAGAAAAAAATAATCCTCGCTATGTCTGGAGAGGCGAAAAAGTTAGTGCCGAAGTTAGGAGGGTGATTTCTAAATCACAATTATTACTCGTCTCCTCTCGGTCTGAGGGAGGCGCAAATGTCATATCTGAGTCCTTAGCTCTTGGAACGCCCATCATTGCATCTGATATAGATGGAAATATTGGAATGCTTGGTAATAAATATCCCGGTTATTACAAAGTTGGGGATGAGAAAGAGTTAAAAAAAATATTAATCAAATGCGAGATCGAACCGGACTTTCTTAGAGAACTTCGTGAGCATTGCCAAAATAGAGCACTATTAATTTCACTGTCTGAGGAAACAAGTCGATGGAGCGCAATAATTAGAGAATTAAGTAACTGACGTATTTATTCTGATAGAAGGTTGGAGTTATTTTAATGAAATGCGGTCCTAGTTTAATAGCAACAAAGACATTTTTTTATGTAACTTGACGGCGAAGAATATTACTCAATCCATCAACAATTGTTACTGAAATTAAAATTACAATTAAAATTGCAGAAACTTGGGGATAATCCATAATTCTTAGAGACCCTACTAACTCAGTACCTATACCTCCAGCACCTACCATACCCATCACAGTTGACTGACGGAAATTATACTCCCAACGATACATTGTAACATCACCAAATTGTGGAAGTACTTGTGGCAAGATTCCATGAGCAATAACTTGCAGTTTGGTGCCCCCAACAGCCTCTGCCGCTTCAATTGGGGCAGGGTGTGCATGCTCGATTGCTTCGGAAAAAAACTTTCCAACCATTCCAATTGAATGCAGGCCAAGTGCTAAGACACCCGGTAACATGCCAAATCCAACGGCTGCAACGAAAATAATTCCCATAATTAATTCGGGAATGGCGCGACAGGTATTCAGAAACAGTCTGGCAATATAGTATACGAATAAGTTAGGCGTAGTTTTTGGAGAGGCGAGTAAAGCTATAGGAAGAGATAACAGAATTGCGATTGCAGTGCCGGCAACAGACATTGTGATTGTTTCTATCATTGGAATTACCCAGCTTTGCCAGCGCGCAAAATTAGGGGGAACCATTTCTGATATAAGGACACCTATTGCGGGTAACCCCTCAGATAGGCGATGCCCATCAAACATGCCAGATTGCCAAAAACTTAATAAAATAATTACAGATATGATTAGTGCAATACTATTCTTGTTAAGGCGGCCATTACGTTCTTTTTTTAGAATCTCATCAATGGAGATTTCTTTCTCATCAGTTAGAGGATTTATTGCCATCAATACGTCTTGTCCAAAACTATCGCTGAGTAAAAATTAAGGGCGGATTTATTAACTCACGAGAATCCGCCCTAAATACTATGATTAGCCACCACTTACATTTTTACGAATATCACGTATGATATCGTAGTCGGTGTCTGTAACTTTTCCGAACCCATCGGCTTTAAATGGTTTTAGAACTGCATCACCCTCTTTAGTCCCTTTCTTTAGAGAAAAAAATGATTTTCGGATTGCCTCTTTAAGACTAGATGCCAAATCAGTACGCATTGCCCATGGATATTGTGGAAGTGGATCGGAATAACCAAGAACTTTGACCTTAGTCGGATCAATTGTTTTACGCTTCAATAGTCGTTCAAATATAGGCCGGCTTAATCCCCCAACCTGCGCATTACCGCGCTGTACATTTAGGGCGACAGCATCATGGGCACCAAGAAAATTTTCCTTGTAATCGGTTCCAGGCATTATTTCGGCTTTCATCATGGTGTATTTCGGTGCAAAGTGGCTTGAAGTTGAAGCTTGGTCGCCAAATGCAACCTGAAACTTCTCTCCTTTGAGCTCTGAAATTTTATTTGCTTTCACTTTTGCGTTAGCAATTACAACTGATTGATATTTAGTTGACCCCCCCTTCAGGCGGGCAGCAAAAGGCTCTAGGTCAATTTTCCCGCCTTTCATTTTATCCTTGGCGATCGTATAGGATGCAGGACCAAAATACGCGATATCAATGCGGCCAAAACGAGCGGCTTCAATCATCGAAGAATAGTCTGTTGTTACGATTAATTTAATTTTTTTATTAAGACTTTTCTCCAAAAACGCAGCAAACGGGGCGTTATCTTGGATAATCGTGGCAGCGTTCTCATCAGGCAGAAGTGCAATCTTTAACGTTGCTGGATTATATTCATTTGCAATGGCCGAAGCGCTTATTACACCAATAGTGGAAAGAAAAAATAATTTTATTGCAGTGGATATGATTTTAGAAAAAATAATTTTTAGTCGCATTTTTAATTCTCCGGTAAATAAGGTTAAGTGTTTATGGTTTATATTTCTCATCAGGAATGCCTTATTAAGAAGCCGCCTGATGATCAATTGATTTGATTTCTCCGTAGATTTGGTACACCACATTATCAGTCAATTCCTCGGGAGTTCCATCAAATAAGATTTCGCCATTTTTAAGCCCAATAATTCTATCAGCTATTTGGCGCGCATATTCTAGCTGGTGCAAACTGATAACAGCTGGAATATTGTCTTGTTTACATATTGACCGCAACATCGATAATATTTTCAATGATGCCGCGGGATCGAGTGAAGCGACGGGTTCGTCGGCTAAAATTAAGCTCGGTCTTTGTGCTATTGCTCGGGCGATGCCCACTCGTTGCTGTTGCCCGCCGGAAAGGGCGTCACAACGAGAGAGTGCTTTATGTTGCAAACTTACGCGGTCTAAACATTCTAGGGCCCAACTTCGCTCTAACTTGCTCAGTGCGAAGATACTGCGCCAAATTGGATAATGACCAAAACGCCCCATTAAAACATTCTCTAAGACGGTTAATCTGCCAATCAACTGGTGTTGTTGGAAAATCATGCCTGTTTGGCGGCGGTGTGATCTAATATTCTTTACATTTGTTAGAGTTCCCATCCCTTTGACCTTTACTTTGCCGGCGGATGGTTTCACCAGTAGATTTAAGGCCCGTAATAATGTTGATTTACCAGCGCCAGAAGGGCCAAGTAATACCGTTAGCTGATGATTGAAAATTTGTATACTTGCTTGGCGAAGCCCTATCGCGCCATTCGGATAAATGACGCTTATTTCTTGTGCTTCGACTAATACGTCTTGATCATTTTTGATAGCTTTAGAGTTCAGCATTTTAGATAATCCTAGTATTGGTTAAATTAGTCGAATTTATGCTGCCTAAGCCAATCATTATTAAAACCAAGATTTGTTCTCTCATAGGTCGTTTTAAGAATCAATACTAAAACTTAGAGAAATAGTTAGTTAATGTTCCTTTATTCAGTTATTTTATTTTGGAAAAAAAGGAAAAAAAGTGTTTCTAACTAATCACAAAATTGTATTAGCCAGCTCTGTTCATAATTCGGTAAGAAAAACACTGAGATCGGCGGGCAGTGTAATAGAGAATACAAATCAAGAACCATGGACGCGTAATGAGTTAATTAATCATCTGCAAGATGCGGATGCTCTAATGGCTTTTATGACTGAGAGGATTGATGGAGACTTACTTGATCAATGTCCTAAGTTGAAAATTATTGCTGGAGCATTAAAAGGTTTTAATAATATTGATATTGATGCTTGCTCGGAGCGAGGCATTATTGTGACTATTGTGCCCGATTTATTGACAATTCCGACAGCTGAATTAACAGTTGGTTTGATGCTTGCGTTATCGAGAAAAATAATCTTAGCAGATCAATATGTACGTAGTGGTAATTTTAAAGGCTGGCGCCCAATTCTTTTTGGTAATTCTGTTGTGGGATCAAATGTTGGGATAATTGGTGCAGGGGCCGTCGGAAGATCTATTCTTAAAATGTTAAGCGGATTTGATTGTTGTTGCTTTTATGTCGATCCAGTCGCTCTTACACCCGAGGAAGAATTTAAACTCAAAGTAACGCGTCAAACAATAGAGCACGTTCTAAGGAAAGCCGACTTTGTTATTTTGGGCATGCATCTGACAGCTGACAGTTTTCATGTTGTGGATCAAAAATTTTTAGCTCAAATGAAGCCCGGTGCGTGTTTGATTAATCCAGCGCGTGGTTCCTTAGTTGACGAGGCTGCCGTAGCAGATGCACTTTTAAGTGGTCATTTAGGTGGGTTTGCAACGGATACTTATGAGACTGAGGACTGGGCAATAGAGGGTAGACCGAGTTTTATTCATCCAGGTATCTTAAACTCAGACAAAACTGTTTTAACACCGCATATAGGTTCAGCTGTTGGTAAAACTCGTGAAGCAATCGAATTGTCAGCCGCAAATAGCATTATTTCAGCTTTAAAGGGAGAGAAACCAAAAACAAGTGTTAATTCTGATAATTTGATTAGAATTGAGCAGAAGAATAAATAAAATAATTTGTACTTTTAGCCCTAAAACAAAATAGACTGGCCCAAATATTTTTAATATGATTGCCGCCCAAAAAGTATAGTGAATATATTATTGGAAATTATATCGCTGATAGAATTCATAAAAAATATTCCTTTTGGCACTAAAGTTTTATCCTTTAGAAATCATATGCATCTTCACTCTAGATGGTCTGTGAATAAATGGTAGAAATTGGATTTATTACGACTTCCTTTTCTTTAGATAATATGATGTATTTAGTTTAGCTGATATTGAAATATTTATATTAACTAAATTATAGGGAGAGTACTATGCGAAGAAACAGTCAAACAATCATGACGTTTGGGTTAGCGCTTGGTTTAACTAGTTTGCTTGCCACGCCGATAAGTGCTGAAACACGAGTAACTTATAAGTCGGCTAAAACTACTTCATCTTACTATCAAATGGCGGTTCAGTTTGCTGAAGCTATGAAATCTGGTTCAGGAAATAATATTATTGTAACTGTCGAAGAAAGCCAGGGTTCTGTGCAAAATGTTAAGGAAGCCGCCGTTAGATCGGGTAACTATGTGTTCACAACACCGCCAGTATTGGTGAAACTTGCTAAGGCGTCGAAAGTTATGTTTAAAGGTAAAGGTAATCCCAAATATAATGACATACGAGCGCTTTTCCCTATACCTTCACTGACAATGCATTTTGTTTTGAGTAAAAAAAGTGGTGTAAAAAAGTTCTCGGATCTTAAGGGCAAAACAATACTGCTCGGCAAGGGATCGTTCGGGGCAAAAGAGGGTGCCAAATATCTAAAATTATTTGGCATAAAAGATAAAGTAAAATTGGCTAATGTGGAACTTTCTAACGCGGTACCAGCGCTAAAAAATGGCCAAATAGACGGTTTTGTAACGGCAGGTTCGTGGCCAGCTCCTAACGTCATAGAGGCGGCTGCCGGGACCGGCGTTCATGTTATTTCTCTAACATCTGATCAAGTTAAGAAGACTAAAAGAACTAAATTGGTGATACCAGCCGGAACTTACAAGGGTCAAACTTCTCCGATTACAACAACTTCCTTGCCAGTTGTTGCATATAGTACGACGAGAATGGATGCTCCTACTGCGTACGCGCTGACTAAAACGTATTGGACTGAAAAAGCGAATATGGGACAAAAAGCAAACTGGTGGAATGGTGTGGATAAGGGGCTTATGTCCAATATTATTGGTAAAATACATCCAGGAGCATTAAAATATTATCGAGAGTCCGGTTTCAATATTACTGCGTCCCAAAAATAAGATAGAATTTCTTAAAATAAACCCGGATTGTATCTAAATCCGGGTTTGTAGAATAAAAGTCTTTTCTGGTAGAGAAATGAAATGACCCTGTTTTTTCAGCGATTTTTTTGGCCTGCACTGGGATGCGCGTCGATAATCATTCACTTATATTTAATTTTCTCGGGCTTAATTCCAAATCTTGTAAGTCGCCCAATTCATATGGCTTTGGCTTTGCCTTGGGCGCTGATATTCCTAGCAAAATCAAAATCTGCTAAGGTATCGGGATTCTGTTTAACTCTGTTTGGCTGCTCTGCTTGCATTTGGATTATTTTGAATGAGAACTCCCTCGGTGATCAATATGGCGCATTAGAAGGATTGGGACAGATTGTAGTAGCGGTCCTTTTACTATTTATAGTCATAGAAATGGCTCGGCGAGTAGTGGGCTGGCCTTTACCAGTAGTTACTATTTTAGCTCTAATTTACGGGTTATTGGGCCAATATATTCCTGGTGAATTTGGATATGCTGGTATTCCAATTAAGAGTTTCTTGGGTACTTTGACGATCGCCGAGGGCGGAATTTGGGGAAAATTAACCGGCGTATCAGTAAATATTGTTGCGATTTTTGTAATTTTTGGCGCAGTTCTGAATTCTGGTGAGGCTGGCCAGGGCTTCATGAATTTAGCTAGCTCTGCAGCTGGTAGATTGAAGGGTGGCGCGGCAAAAGTATCGGTCGCAGCTTCCGCATTGTTTGGTTCTATTTCAGGTTCAGCATCTGCAAACGTTGCGTCGACAGGCGCAATAACGTTACCTGCGATGATACACCTTAAATATCCTCGATCTCTTGCAGGAGCAGTGGAAGCCGTTGCTTCATCGGGCGGGCAAATAATGCCCCCGTTAATGGGAGCGGGTGCCTTCGTAATGGTTGAACTAACTGGTATTTCTTATGTTGATATTATGCAAGCAGCTCTCTTGCCAGCATTGTTATATTTTTTGGCAGTATGGGTTGGAATAAACGCTTTTACGCGAAGGTATGAACTTCTGGGGTTACCGGAAGAGGAAACACCGGCTTTAAAGTTGGTAATGATTACATCTTGTTTCTTTTTAATTCCATTTGGCACCCTGATTTGGGCTATGTTTGGGCCAGGGTTTACGCCACAATATGCAGCGTCAATTTCAATATTAGTGGGCGCAATACTTCTTTTTTTGGATAGTAATTTGACATTGAATTTTGCCCGCACCGTCCGAAGGTATGTGGAGACGTTTATTACAGCTGGGCAACAAATTGCAATTATTGCTTCCATAATTCTTTGTGCGTCAATTATTATTGGTATTCTTGGAATGACAGGTTTAGGCGTTAAAATAACGTCTTTAATCCTCTCCTGGTCAGGTGGTTTAATATGGCCAGCCTTAATGCTTACGGCATTAGCATGCTTAATTCTAGGAATGGAGGTGCCTACTACTGCCGCTTATGTAATTTGTATTTCAATTGCTGGCCCTGCTTTAATTTCTCTTGGATTAGAGACTCTACAAGCACACCTTTTTGTTTTTTGGTTTGCATTATTATCAACGATTACACCGCCGGTATGTGGTGCCGTATTTATTGCTGCTGGGATGGTTAATGAAAACTGGCTTAAGGTTGCCGGATCGTCGATGGCGTTGGGTGTAGGTTTATACCTTATTCCGCTGGGAATGATTGCTAATCCCGACTTAATTGCTCTCGGTTCCAATCCTTTCCTGTCTCTAATAGCAATGACTAAAGTTGGTTTTGCGTTAATTTTAATCTCATTTGGAATTATTTGTCCGAAATCGATGATTTTTCGAATTACACTCTGTTTGCTTGGCGGTATAATTTTGTTTATTTAAGAATATTGTTGTTGTAATAAATGATTGCGAGGGCAGAATTTTTTATTTGCCACTGCTTAATTATATAAGATTTTCTATCTTTTGATACGTTGAGGACTAACATATGAAGCTTTCAATTATTCTTTTTTTTCTTCCATGGATGCTGAGAATCCAATCTTTAATGCATAAAAAATTTCGCGAAAGACTTAAGGAGAAAAACCTAATTGTTCAGATGAAAGTTACTGATGATAGTGTTGGTCGTTTTTATATTTTTCAAAATGGAAAAATTATTTCAAAATCTGGCATTCATTCAGATCCAGATGTTTGTATAATGTTCAAAACGGAAAAAATTGGTTTTGATTTGTTAATGCCTCCGGTCAATTACCAAACCCGCATTGACGCGATAAAAAATTTCAACCTGATGATGGAAGGCCCAGATGAATTAACCTCTTGGTTTTCTGAAACTGTTATGATGAGCCAAACAAATCATTGGAAATATGGAACTCCCGTTGAGAACGGAGAAATACGTTATGTAAATAACACAAATGGAGGACCAGTTTACGTTTATGTAAAAAATGGAAAAATCATACGTATGACACCAATAAATTTTAGCGATGATGATGGAGAAACATGGACAGTAAAAGCCCGAGGCAAAGAATTTTCCCCTCCCAGGAAGACAACAATCTCGCCTCATGGTTTAGCATCTAAATCTTTAGTCTATTCAAAAGACCGTAATTTATATCCTATGAAGCGTGTTGATTTTGATCCAAATGGTGATAGGAATCAACAAAATCGTGGTATTTCTGGATATGAGCGTATCTCATGGGATGAGGCGCTTGATATTGTCGAAAGTGAAATAAAAAGGATGAATAGAAGTTATGGTCCTGGGGCAATTTTAGCGGCTCGAAGTTCACATCATACATGGGGAAATGTGGGATATTATATTAGTGCCTATCAGAAGTTTACAAACATTATAGGCGCTACGACCACAATGCTTAATCCAGATAGTTGGGAGGGCTGGTACTGGGGTGCGATGCACCATTATGGTCACAGTATGCGCAATGGTGCTGCAGAAATTTATGGACAAGTTGAAGATTGTCTCCAAGAGGCTGAGATGATTGTTTTTTGGTCGAGTGATCCAGAAGTAACAAATGGTGTTTACGGATCTTTCGAGGGCACTGTTCGGCGTCAATGGGCGAAAGAATTAGGCATTGAAATGATTCATATAGATCCCTTTTTCAACGAAACAGCTGCATTTTTGGGCGGGAAATGGATTGCACCCCGACCAACGACAAGTCCAGCTTTAGCTCAAGCGATTACTCACGTATGGATTAAAGAAGAGCTTTATGATTCTGAATATGTAGAGCGATGCACCACAGGATTTAAAAAATGGGCCGCTTATATTCTTGGAGAAGATGAAGAGGGAATTGAGAGAACACCCGAATGGGCTGAAGAAGAGACGGGCGTCCCCTCCCGCGAAATTAGGGCGCTTGCCCGTAAATGGGCAGCAAAGAAAACCTATCTTTCCGCCGGGGGAATGGGAACAACACTTGGTGGAGCTTGTCGCTCTGCAACTGGTGCCCAATGGGCTAGATCGATGATCTGTTTAATGGCTATGCAGGGACTTGGAAAGCCCGGTATTAATTTTGGCGGGCTTCAGTTTGGTTCTCCAATAGATTATAATTTTTATTTTCCAGGATACGCTGAAGGCGGTTTTAGCGGCGATAGCATGAATTCTGCTAGTGGCGTTTCTTTATATCAACGTATGCCGCATTTATTGAGTATGAATCCCACCCAGCAGACCATACCACGATTAAAGATGCCTGAAGCCATTATGGAAGGAGAAGCGGAGGGCTACCCCATTGATATTAGATCAATTGAAGGACAATTTTTTCCTGTCAAATACCCGTCACCGGGTCATTCATCAGTAAAAATGATGTACAAATATGGATCGTCTTATATAGGAACTCAGCCCGATAGTAACCGCTATATAAAAATGTACCAAACAGATGACCTCGAATTTGTAGTAAACCAATCCATTTGGAATGAAGGTGAAGTAAAATTTGCTGACGTCATTCTGCCTGCCTGCACTAATTTTGAGAGATCTGATATTGGTGAGTGGGCAAATCCAGGTGGGTATGGGTATGACTGGGTGGGACAACTTAACCATCGGGTGATCGGAATTCAGCATAAATGTATAGAACCATTGGGGGAGTCCAAATCCGATTATCAAATTTTTCACGATATTTGTGCCCGTCTTGGACATTCTGCTTATTTTACTGAGGGCCATCGAGAAATTGATTGGGTTAAAAGATTATTTGACGCCTCTGATCTCCCAAGCGGTATTTCTTGGAAGAAATTTTGCAAGAAAGGCTATTATGTCGTTCCAGCTGAAAAAGAAAAATCACGGCCTCCAGTTTCGTATAAGTGGTTTGCGGATGGCAAAAAGAAAAATGTACCAGAGCCTCAGCCCTTGCCAGGCTCTTATGGAGAAAATTTTTTAGATGGCTTGCAAACACAATCGGGGAAAATAGAATTCGAGAGCCAAAGCCTAAAAAGATATGGTAAAGATCCTGAGCGACCCCCTTTGAATATTTATATTCCATCGTGGGAAGGCACTCATACGAGTGATCTCTATAAAAAATATCCGCTACAACTAGTTTCGCCGCATTCACGATATAGTTTTCATACCAAGGGTGATGGAAAAGATAGTTCAGTAAACGATATCAAGGATCATAGAATAAATATAGATGGTTATGCTTATTGGATAGTTAGAATTTCAACTCAGGATGCGGAAGTGCGTAACGTTAAGGATAATGATTTAGTAAAATTGTTTAATGATCGGGGCGCTGTTATTTGTGCAGCTCAATTAACAGAGAGATTAAGTCCTGGTATAATACATTGTCGACAAGCATCAGCGGTTTATGAACCGATCGGTAAACCTGGTGAGAGTGCAGACCGTGGTGGTTGTATTAATTTATTAACTCCAAAACGAACACAGTCATTAAAAACACACTCAGCGGCTTATAACTCCTGTCTGATCGAAATAGAGAAGTGGGACGGTAAGGGTATTTTTAATACTAACACTGCTAAAAAAGAAACGATGTCAACAAAATAGGTATTGGTAAAATTAAATGAAAAAGTGGAATCTTATTATAGATATAGCGAAATGCCATAATTCGAACAATTGCTTTCTTTCGGTAGCTGATGAATATATTGGGAATGATCACAAGGGCTATAGTGCCTCAATGCCTTTACATGGACATCACTGGTTCAATATACACCGAAAAGAGCGGGGTCAGGCGCCAATGGTCGACCTCAACTATTTGTCAACAACTTGCAATCATTGCGATGATGCGCCTTGCATCAAGGCGGCAAAGAATGAAGCTGTAATCAAGCGAGAGGATGGTATCGTTATTATTGATCCTGAAAAGTCTAAAGGGCAAAAACAAATTGTCGATGCCTGCCCTTATGACTCTGTTTGGTGGAATGAAGAGAAAAATATTCCTCAAGCGTGGACTTTTGATGCACACCTTTTAGACAGTGGTTGGAGTGAGCCAAGGTGCGCCTCTACTTGCCCAACCGGCGCTATAAAAGCGGTAAAAATTGAAGATTCAGAAATGACTCAGAAAGTTATTGATGAAGAATTGCAGGTATTACAGCCTAAATTAAAAACGAAACCAAGGGTTTATTATAAGAATCTTGATCTAATTACAAAATGCTTTATCGGTGGGACTACTGTCACAACCGATAACGGTGTTGAAGAATGCGCTGTTAATGCTTCTGTACTTTTGTATAAAGATGGCGAGAAAATATCAGAAACCAATAGCGATGACTTTGGCGATTTTAAATTCGATGGGCTCGAACCTGATAGTGGAAATTATGAGTTAGAGATTCTATATCAAAATAATGACGCTCAAAAGAAATCTGTTAATCTTAAAGATAGTGAATATCTCGGTTTAATAAACGTATAGAAACTAGAATGTTAAAAAGACAGACCTTTTAAATTACATTCAAAATTATATAAGGGTATTCTGATTTTGCCTCAATGTCGGCCCTGTTTTTCGAAATAACGTTGATGATATTCTTCTCCTAAATAAAAAACATCAATTGGTGAAATTTCAGTAACAATTGGATTACTGAATCTTTTTTGTTCTGTTAAAATTTGTACGGATTTTCTTGCGAGTGTTTCCTGCTCTTGAGAATGGAATAAAATTGCTGAACGATATTGTGTTCCAACGTCTGGACCTTGTCGATTTAATGTTGTGGGATCGTGTATATTCCAAAAAACTTCTAATAATTCTTGAAAAGAAACTTTGTTTGGGTCAAATTTAACTTGAACAACCTCAGCGTGTCCTGTCTGACCTGAGCAGACCTGCTGGTAAGTTGGATTTTCTAAAGAGCCGCCAGAATATCCAACAGGAGCTTCTAATACTCCAGGAACTTTATTGAAAGAATATTCGATGCCCCAGAAACATCCCGCGCCAAAAGTTGTTTTTTCCATTTGATATATCCTATAATTAATACAAACTTAGACTATTCGAAAGGTAATCAAAAAATGTTGAATGTCAAATTACACCATCTTTCTTTTTTGACTGAAAATCAAAATTCAATGGTTGATTTTTATCAAAATATGATGGGGATGAGCAAAATATCACATCCAAATGATGATGTTATTCTCCAAGCGAAAAATAGAATTATTCATTTTGTTGAGGGTGCAAAGAATACTCTCAACTATGCTGGTTATATTACCCCTGATATAGAATCGTTAGAGAAATTACGCTCAAGGCATCTAAAGGCGGGTTTAAATTTATTTAAGTCACCTTCACCCATTTTTGGCGATAGTGCTTACGCGATTAAGGATCCCGACGGAAACCGGCTTGTGTTTGGGTATTCTGCTGAAAAGACTAAAGAGGAGTCATCCATGGCCGGGCGTATGCAGCATGTTGTAGTGGCGAGTACAAATGTGGAACCTTTAATTAATTTCTATGCCGACCAAGTTGGGTTCGTAATATCCGATATCGTAAAGAAAGAGGATGGTCAAATAACCTCATGTTTCATGAGATCTGATACAGAACATCATAGTTTTGCTGTTTTTCTGGGTGCATCAAATAAATTAGATCATAATTGTTATGAAACCGATAGTTGGAATGATATTCGAGATTGGGCTGATCATTTTGCGGAAGCAGAAATTCCTATATTTTGGGGCCCTGGACGGCACGGACCGGGAAATAATTTATTTATAATGGTTAAAGATCCTGATGGAAATCCGGTTGAGCTCTCAGCAGAAATTGAGGAAGTAGAACAGGATAGACAGACGGGTTTTTGGATTCATAATGAACGGACCTTGAATTCTTGGGGTAAGGGTTTATTGAGGGTAGATTAAATTGATGATTAGAAATTTGTTAATATGAGAGAATGCTATGTCTAGCTTAGGTCGACTTTTAAGTATACTTGATCTTTACTCTGAGACAAAACCTATCTGGACGCTTGAGGATATCACTCTAGAAACAGGTTTTGCTAGATCAACAGCATATCGTTATGTAAAGGAATTGTGCGACTCTGGACTTTTAATATCAATTGGAAAGGGTGCGCATGTTCTGGGACCGCGTTTTATTGAATTCGATAGGTTGATTAGAAATAATGATCCTCTCTTAATAGCATCCCAGAGGATTATGCCAGATTTGCTCGGAGAGTTTGGTGAAGGAGTATTGCTATTGAGTTCACTCTATAAAAACAAAGTGTTGTGTATTCACCAAGAACCACTAATTAATGATTTTAAGATTAGCTATACACGTGGGCGTCCTATGCCACTGTTTTACGGAGCAACGTCGAAAATAATACTCTGTAATTTACCGGAAACAGTGCTCGTTAAATTATTTCTTCAACATCGTAGGGAAATTGCCCAAGCGGGACTGGGTGACGAGTGGGACGACTTTAGGGCATATCTTGCGGAGATGAGCCATAAGAGATTTTGTATCACTAGTAACGAAGTTGATCAGGGAGTAACTGGCGTCGGCTCTGCAATATTTTCAGAAGCTCAATCAATATTGGGGAGTCTTACCTATGTTACCTTTAATTCAAATAGAAGTGTTGACGAAGCAATAATTCGTCGCCTTCTCGTGGGTTGTGAAAAAATTACAAAAGAAATAACCTCAACAATTAATAAGGGTAGTTAAAATAGATGAAATTAGTTAAATAGTATTAAACAAGAATCATTAACTATTGAAAAGAAAAATATTATTATTTAATTCTAATAAACCTCACATGACAGCCTAATTTAAATAATTAATACAATAAGCGGATAAAAATTTGACAAAGAGAATTAAAATATTACTCGCTAGTCCTCGGGGATTCTGTGCAGGAGTCGAACGTGCTATCGAGATTGTTGAAAAAGCCTTAATTAAGTATGGTCCCCCTGTTTATGTTCGCCATGAGATTGTACATAATAAGAGAGTGGTAGAGTCTCTTCGAGCCAAAGGTGCGGTGTTTGTCCAAGAATTAGATGAAATACCTGAGAATAGTATTACGATATTTAGTGCACACGGTATTTCAGAATCAGTTGAAAATGAGGCTAAGGGCCGTGATCTTCCCGTTATTGATGCGACATGTCCACTAGTTTCCAAAGTTCACAAAGAAGGACAATTTCATTCATCAAAGAATAGAGAAGTTGTTTTAATTGGCCATGTTGGCCATCCAGAAGTAGAGGGTACTATGGGAAGAATTCCAGGTAAGGTTCACCTCGTTTCAAATAAGGATGATGTTAGTGCTCTTGAAATTTCTAATCATATTGAAGTTGCATATATTACACAAACTACGCTGAGTGTTGATGATACTCGGGATATAATCGATGCGTTGAAAAATAAGTTTCCAGCAATTGTTGGCCCAGATGTTAAAGACATTTGTTACGCAACGCAAAATAGACAACAAGCTGTATATCAGATAATTGATAAAATTGATTTATTATTAGTCGTAGGTGCACAAAATAGTTCAAATTCAAACCGCCTAAAGGAAATAGGAACGGAAAATAATATTGCTAGTTACTTAATTGATGACTCAACCGAACTAGACCCAGACTGGCTCACGGACATTTCTACAATAGGTGTTACGGCAGGCGCATCCGCGCCTGAGGAATTAGTAGAAGAACTACTGGAAAGAATAGAATCTTATGCTGAAATAGATTTAGAGCTTGTGACTAGCAATATAGAGAATGTTAAATTCAAGTTGCCCCAGGAATTAACAAGTGTTGATATTATAAATTGATTCAACAATTAAATATTGTGGCACGTATTGATATAAATAATTTCATTCCACGAGATACTCTTAAAGGAGAATGAATATTTTGAAGCCCACGTATTCTTATTTTACGCAACAATTGATGATATATTTTTAGCATTATAATAACTGGTCGTATTTGAGATCTATTACACTTTGCAATCAAAGACGAAGCTATAGAAAAATTTCTCTCTGCTAAATCAGCGAGTTCTTCGCACGCATTTATAAAGCCTTGGGTTTGAGTGATATCGGACAATTTTGTAAATTGGTTTGAATGCTTATCTAATAAACTCTTAGGTAAATAAATCCTGTTACGGTCCTCATCTTCTTTTATATCTCGTAGAATGTTGGTTAGCTGAAGGGCAATTCCTAAGTGCTTTGCTAAATTCATGCTTATTTCGGGTTTAATACCAAACACTGTGTTTGATAGTCTGCCTACCGATGACGCTACTCTGTCACAATATAATAACAATTCAGTCATATCTTGAATTTGAAGTTGTTGAATTGAATCGGTTTTCATTCCTTCAATAACAGCAAAAAAATCGTCTTTGGAGAAATTGTAAAGATTAAAAAATTGATACAAAACTCTGGTTATAGGAGTTGTTGGATTTCTCTTGAATAAATTATTAATTTCGTTCGTCCAAGCTTCTAATTTAATTATTTTTTTTTTAGGTGAGTCAAAACTATCTGCAATATCATCAACTTCGCGACAGAACGCGTAAATAGCGAACATTGTATATCTCTTCTCTATTGGTAATAAACGCATCGCCCAATAAAAAGAAGTTCCAGATTTTTTTACTTTGGAAACAACGACGTCTATGTCAGATATTTCTTGCTTCGAATCCATCAAAAGATTTTTCGACCCCATATTATAACTTGGAAATAAGATTCTTAAATTTAGTTTATTACATGATAGCACTAAGATTAGAAAATTTTAAATACTATTCATAATAGAAATTAAACAAGATGTTTTGAGGTTCGCCATCTAATTGAAGAGTTAATGAATATTCTTGAAAAGTTTATTATTCCAAATAGAAAACACCAAAAAAAATGTAATTTTGATAGTTTAATCCTAAATACCAGTGGATCGTGAATACGTAATTTTTTACTGAGAGCTCTCGCGATGTTTATGATCACACAGGTCTCTATTGCCAACCGTTTACTTTTTAGTTTATTGGGAAGTTGCTCTGAATCGTAAATTAATTTATCTACACGATCAATAATCTCTATTTTGCATCTTTGAAATTCTGGAGTCGACCGATTGGCTTTTAGGTCTTTAATAGAGGTATTGCATGCAGCCATAATGTCCTCAGGAATATACACACGGTCCAATTCATTTAAATCATCCTTACAGTCCTGTAAGTGATTCAGAATTTGTAAAGCTGTGCATAACGCATCAGAGTGTTTGTAGTAGTTATTATCGGGTGTGATGAAGCCACCGTTAAGGTCAATTAAATATCTTCCTATTGGTGCAGCCGATAGTTGACAATAGTTAATTAGCTCCAACCAAGTTTTGTATCGATTTTTACTAATATCTTGCTTAAAGGCTGTTATTAAATTTATGCAATAACTAATATTTATGCCTGTTTTTTTCAGACTAAAAATCATATCTCGTATTGCCAATGGTTGATTACGATTTACGCTACTAGCGCTGATGGCGCTATCAAATTGGTCCAATTTAGCTAATTTAATGGTATCACTCAGCTTAGGGTTGTCTGCTATATTGTCGGCTGTTCTTGCAAAATTATAGAGTGTTACGATATCATTTCGTAAACTTTTAGGAATAACCCAAGACGCTACAGGAAAATTTTCAGATGTTATATTCTTCTCAGACGGAGAAATTATGGATGTTTTTTTCATTATATATAAATCAACTTAACAAGTGTGTTGGCAAATCCAATAACATTAATATACAAGATAAATATGAATGAAATAGTAAGACGTCAAACCGTAGCTGTTGATGTAGGTAATATTCAAGTTGGCGGTTCATCCCCAATTATCGTTCAGTCTATGACTAATACCGATACCTCAGATTTGGAAGCAACAGTCAACCAAGTACGCGCTC
>JADHRD010000040.1 GCA_016777585.1 Rhodospirillales bacterium
CGCATGAATCGCATCCAAAAACAAAGATGGATAAATACCCATAACGAAAACAATTAGTAGCAAGGGTATAAAAATTAAAAACTCTCTTGAGTTTATATCTAGAATTTTCTTAAGGTTATCTTTATCAAGATTTCCGAAAACGACCCTTCGGTAAAGATATAACATATAACCAGCGCCGAGAATAAGGCCTGTCGCAGCAAACATGGCAACCCAAGAATTAACCTTAAAAACACCTATAAGTATTAAAAACTCGCCCACAAAACCACTCGTTCCCGGTAACCCAATCGACGCCATCATAAACACCATAAATATGATTGCATACCTCGGCATACGATTGACCAAACCGCCATACGCACTAATTTCCCTGGTGTGAATACGATCATAAATTACGCCAACGATGAGAAACAATGCTGCCGATACTATGCCATGGCTTAACATTTGGATCACGGCACCTTCAACGCCCTGAGAATTGGCCGCAAATATTCCCATAGTAACGAAACCCATATGCGCAACAGATGAATAAGCTATCAACTTTTTCATATCCTCTTGAACTAAAGCCACACATGAAGTGTAAATTATGGCAATCACACTCAGAGAAAAAATTAGGGGTGTAAAATCAAATGATGCTATTGGAAACATTGGTAGAGAAAATCTCAAAAATCCATAACCACCAAATTTTAACAATACGCCCGCTAATATTACAGATCCAGCCGTTGGAGCCTCAACGTGAGCATCCGGGAGCCATGTATGAACAGGCCACATTGGCACTTTTACAGCAAATGATGCAAAAAATGCCAGCCAAAGCCAGGGTTGTAATGAGACAGGAAAATCATACTTTAATAAGACGGTAATATCCGAGGAACCTGCTGTTGATAACATTGTCAAGATCGCAACAAGCATTAGGACAGAGCCCAACAATGTGTACAAAAATAATTTAAATGCAGCGTAGTTCCGGCGTGGCCCACCCCAAACGCCAATTATTATGAACATAGGAATTAGTACGCCTTCAAAGAAGATATAGAACAATACCAGGTCAAGAGAAGAAAACATGCCAACCATTAAGGTCTCAAGCAAGAGAAAGGCTATCATATACTCCTTAACTCGGTCGGTTATCGTTGTCCAACTGGCCAAAATACACAATATTGTTAGCAACGTCGATAACAGAACAAAAAACAATGAAATCCCATCAATACCTAAATGATAGGCCAAATCGAGGTTTTCCAACCACACAAATTTCTCTTCAAACTGAAACTTGGAGGTATTATTGTCAAAATTAAACCAAAGACCCAGTGAAACGAAAAACGTAACCACTGAAGTCCACAAAGCGACCCCGCGCGAATTCCGTGCAATTGTCTCTTGATCTCCCCTTGTTAATAATATGAAAAATACACCAAGAAGAGGAGTAAAAATTACAGCCGATAACCAAGGAAAATTATCCATTGCCTACCATCCCCTGACCAAAAACCAACTGATTAATAAAAGAATACCAAGAAACATTATAAACGCATAATGATACAAATAACCTGTTTGGAATAAAGCTATTCTCTTCGATAGGGACTTTACCAACGCTGCCACTCCGTCAGGTCCCACACCATCAATCAACAACCCATCTCCTGCTTTCCAAAAACCTTTACCCAAGAAAAATAACGGTCTAACAAAAATCTTGTCGTACAACTCATCGAAATACCATTTATTCAATAAAAATTTATAGGTTCGATCAAATCCTGCGGCTAAAGCAGAGGGCAAATCAGGGGCAAGTGAATACATTAAATAGGCAAATGCTATACCAGTTATTCCAGCAGCAACGGGCAAAATCTTCACCCAAAGTGGAACAAGGTGAGCATTTTCAAGTGCGGTATGTGTATCTAACACAAAAATTGAGTTACCCCAAAAATCGACAGTTAAATCTCCTACAAAATAATCAATAGTCAGCAACCCTACAAATAAAGCCCCTAGGGACAGAAAAACCAGAGGTAATATCATTACTTTGGGAGACTCATGCACATGGGCCAAAGTAGTCTCGTCTGATTTAAATTCTCCATGAAATGTCATAATCAACAACCGCCAAGAGTAAAATGCGGTAAGAAAGGCGGCACAAATTCCAAGCCAGAAAGCATAATGGCCAATTGCAGATTGCGCCGCCCAAGCTGCTTCCAAAATAATATCCTTCGAAAAGAAACCCGAAAAGGGCCAAATTCCAGCCAGAGCTAAACTACCAATCCACATAAGTACATATGTTACTGGTATGAGTTTATACAGCCCGCCCATGTTTCGCATATCTTGTTCATCTGACATTGCATGAATTACTGAGCCTGCCCCTAAAAATAGTAGCGCTTTAAAAAATGCATGCGTAATTAGATGGAACATTCCCGCAGTATAGGCTGAAACACCCAGTGCAAAGAACATATAACCCAACTGGGAACAAGTTGAATAAGCTATTACCTTTTTAATGTCATTCTGTACACATGCTATTGTAGCAGCAAAGATCGCTGTTGAAGCTCCAACCAGTGTAACGATGAACAATGCTGTTTCCGAATATTCGAATAGCGGAGATAAACGCGCAACCATAAAGACGCCTGCTGTAACCATTGTCGCAGCATGTATTAAAGCTGAGACTGGTGTTGGGCCTTCCATGGCGTCGGGTAGCCAAACGTGCAGGCCTAATTGAGCGGATTTTCCCATTGCACCTAAGAACAACAGTAAACAAATTGCAGTTAATGCATGAAAATTACCAGAAAACAATGATATTTCGACCGACTTCTTAGACTCTGCCATACCAAAAATCGTATCAAAATTGACGCTATCAAATAGCACAAACACCCCAAATATTCCAAGTATGAACCCGAAATCACCAACCCTGTTTACAACAAAAGCTTTGATAGCTGCCGCATTTGCCGAAGGTCTGTCATACCAAAAACCAATCAACAAATAAGAAGCTAACCCCACCCCTTCCCACCCAAAAAACATTTGAACGAGATTGTCAGAAGTAACCAGCATCAACATAAAAAATGTAAAGAGACTTAAATATGACATAAATCGCGGAACAGAAGCGTCATGGGACATGTAGCCAATTGAATAAATATGTATCATGGTGGCTACAACTGTAACCATTGTAACCATAAGGACTGAAAGCATATCTCCCCTTAAAACCCACGAAAACTCTAATGAACCAGACTTCAACCAGGTAAACAAATGCACTGAAGCGCTTTGCTTTTCTACTAGCAATTCTATAAAGACACTAATGGCGAAGATTGCTGATAAAGCCATAAAAACACAAGTTATCACCTGTGAGATTTTATCGCTCCTTTTTCGCGCCTCGCTATGTTCAGATAGGCCTGTTTTCCAAGCTCTCAGAGATAAAATTCCAGAGATTAAACTGCCAATTAACGGTAAGAATATTGCGGCCAAATACATATCTAGTCTATCCCCTCATCGTACTAATATCATCAACAGCAATACTGCGACGATTACGAAAATAGACAACTAATATTGCTAATCCAATAGCAGCCTCCCCAGCTGCGACTGTTAGTATAAACAGTGAGAAAATTTGACCTGAAATATCTCCAAGAAATGCTGAGAAAGCTATAAAGTTTATGTTTACAGCCAATAACATAAGCTCGATCGACATCAATATAATAATAACGTTCTTACGATTAATAAATATTCCCATAATTCCTAAAGTAAAAAGAATTGCAGATAAGATAAGATAATGGGCTAAGCCTATTTCAAACATTACGCCCCCTCTCCTGACTTAACCTTCTTAATTTGTATTGTATCTGAGGGTTTTCGACTTACCTGATCAGAAATATTTTGTTTTTTAACACCTGGCCTACTTCGATGTGTTAACAATATAGCCCCAATCATCGCAACTAAAAGAATTAATCCAGCCGTTTGGAAATAATAAATGTAATGGGTATACAATATATTTCCAATTGCTTCTGTATTAGTTAGACCAACTGTCGTAATAGGTGCAAAAAGATAATTACTTGCATCAGGTGCGAATACCCAACCTCCGGCGACAAAACCTAATTCCATTAAAAGAATAAATCCCACCGCGGCTCCTAAAGGCAAATTATGGAGCAAACCCTCTCGCATTTCTGCTAAACTGACATCCAACATCATTACGACAAACATAAAAAGTACTGCAACTGCTCCAACATAAACAACTACTAGAATCATAGCTAAAAACTCCGCTCCGATAAGAATAAATAGCCCAGCTGAATTAAAAAAAGCCAAGATGAGAAAGAGGACAGAGTGCACAGGGTTACGAGAAAAGATAACCATGGTAGCCGCAAAAACTGTAATTATCGCAAATAAGTAAAAAATGACACCATGCGCAATCATTTTATCTCCTATTAAAACCGTAAATAATAATATCGTAAACCATGTTAAACCGATTTATCTATAAGGTGCGGTTAAGTCTAATCTAACAGCTAATTCAGTTTCCCAGCGATCGCCATTATCCAATAACTTGTCTTTATCATAAAGTAACTCTTCACGCGTCTCTGTGGCAAATTCGAAATTAGGCCCTTCCACAATTGCATCGACGGGGCATGCCTCCTGACAAAATCCACAGTATATGCATTTTACCATATCAATATCATACCTTGTTGTACGACGACTTCCATCTAAACGAGGCTCAGCTTCAATTGTTATGGCTTGAGCTGGGCAAACAGCTTCACACAACTTACATGCTATACAGCGCTCCTCTCCATTTGGATAACGACGTAGTGCATGTTCCCCTCGAAACCGAGGACTAAGGGGGCCTTTCTCGTGAGGATAATTTAAGGTTACCTTGGATTTAAAGAAATATTTCAAAGTAAGACCCAAACCAGAAAATAGTTCTGACAAGAATATACTTTTCATTCCTTGATTAAGCACACCCATTATAATTCCTAACCATATACTATGAACCTGTTGATTGATTTAACGGCGAAATATCAAAAGCAAGCACGATACCAGCAACTACAATCACTGCAACTAATGAAATCGGGAGAAAGACTTTCCATCCTAGTCGCATTAGCTGGTCGTAACGATATCTGGGAAGCGTCGCTCTCACCCAAAGAAACACAAATAGCAAGAGCAGAATTTTAAAGATAAACCAAACTGGGCCAGGCAACCAATTAAAAGGTGGCATATCTAGAGGAGGCAACCATCCTCCTAAAAACAGCACTGTGGTCATAGCGCACATTAAGATCATATTGGCGTATTCGCCTAAAAAAAATAGTGCAAATGTCATCGCTGAATATTCAACATTATATCCAGCAACTAATTCAGCCTCCGCTTCTGGTAAGTCAAAAGGGTGCCGGTTTGTCTCTGCTAATGTTGAAATAAAAAATATTACAAACATGGGAAAAAGAGGAATAATAAACCATACCGTTTCCTCCTGCGCTTTAACGATATCAGACAAATTTAATGATCCAGATACCAATAATACGGTAATAATAACAAACCCCATTGAGACTTCATATGAGACCATCTGCGCAGCCGACCGTATCGCACCAAGAAAAGCATACTTCGAGTTACTTGCCCATCCCGCCATCAATATTCCATATACGCCAAGCGAAGAAATAGCAAAAAGATACAAAATTCCAACATTAATATTTGCGACTACCAGTCCAGACCCGAGTGGTATCACTGCCCAGGCCGCTAAAGCCAGGGTCAGGGTTACCATAGGTGCCATAACAAAAATTACCCTATTAGAACCGGAAGGTATTATAGTTTCTTTAAAAAAAAGTTTTAGCCCATCAGCTAGGGGCTGAAGCAACCCCATAAACCCCACTACATTAGGTCCGCGCCTCAATTGCATCGCAGCAATAACCTTACGTTCCGCGTAAGTTAAATAGGCCACACCGATCATTAATGGTATAATAATAGCTAGGGCTTTAATTACGATCCAAAGAACCGGCAATGCAAAAAGTAGCCAGAAATCAGCCATCAAACAGCCTCTCTCGCTAGCCGATCAGATTGAGCTTTTGCACACTCAGCCATCGTTATCGAAGCACGACAAATTGGGTCACTCATGAAAAAATTAACTGATATATTGGAGATTCGTCGATTTGTCATGGGACCCTCAAGTCCAAAATCTCCCCACGCGTTTGTTATTATTTCATTCATGGAACCAAATGAAGGAACTGTATCTGATAATAGCTTTCTGAGATCCGATAAATCATCGAATGGTAGCGGTTTATCGATAGCTCCTGATAAAGCTCTTATAATACGCCAATCTTCCTTAGCCTGACCCAGAGGAAAAACGGCTTTTTGGGTTCTCTGAGGTCGCCCCTCAAGGTTGACAAAAGTAGCGCTTTTTTCAGTATAAGCAGCGCCCGGTAGAATCACATCAGCATGATGAGCTCCATTATCACCATGGTGGCCTTGATAAACAACAAAAGCATTTTTGGTTTTATTAAAATCAATTTCGTCAGCACCAATCAAATAAATTAATTCCATATCCTCAAGATTAAATAATTTCTCGGGTACAAAGCCTATATCGAGTCCACCAACCCGCGATGCTGCTGACTGCAAAACATTAAAACCATTCCAATTATCGGCAATCATACCGGTCGTTTCAGCTATTTTACGTGCATTATGTAAAATTTGTGCACCATCTTCACGGTTAATAGCCCCCGAACCTAATATGATCATGGGGTTTTTTGCTTTTTTTAGAACTTTTGAGAATTTGTTTTTCCCCGCAATGAATTGTTCTAATAATTGGGGTTCATCTCCTAGATGTTGGTAGGGGTAAGTAAGGTCAATTGCCCCCCCTATTAAGCCTATTTGAAGACCACCTTTTAAAAAGCGGCTTCTAATTCTGGCGTTCAGAACCGGGCTCTCTAAACGCGGGTTAGAACCAACAATCAAAATAGCATCCGCTTCATCGATACCCGCTATTTTTGTATTAAAAATATAACTCGATCTAACTTTCTGATCCAACTTCGCTCCGTCTTGCAGACAATCAACATTTGTGCAGCCAATTTTCTTTAACAAAAGCTTAGTTGAAAACATTGTCTCACAGTCAACTTGATCACCCGCGATAGACGCTATTTTTAAAGGATCAGTATTTTTAATCTTGTTTGCACATAGCTTAATTGCATCTTCCCAATTGGAAGGTTCTAACTTACCTCTTCGTCTAACAAAGGGCTGGTCTAAGCGCTGGCGCCGAAGACCATCACACGCGAACCTAGTTTTATCAGATATCCATTCTTGATTGATATCATCATGGTTTCGGGGAACAACACGAAGAACTTCATTACCTCTAGTATCAACGCGAATATTGGAACCTAAAGCATCCATGACATCAATGCTTTCTGTTTTTGTTAACTCCCAGGGTCGGGCATTAAAAGAATACGGTTTGGACGTAAGTGCGCCAACAGGACATAGGTCTATTAAATTGCCAGACAGTTCAGATGTCAAAGCTTCCTCAACATATGTTCCCACTTCCATATGCTCTCCTCGACCAGTCGCACCAAGCTCTGGTACTCCAGCAATCTCTGTGGCAAATCGAATACAACGTGTGCAATGTATACACCGTGTCATTACAGTAGCTACCAAAGGACCAAGGTCTTTATCTTTTACGGCTCGTTTACCTTCGATATAACGCGAGCGGTCCGAACCATATCCCATGGCCTGATCTTGAAGATCGCACTCCCCTCCCTGATCACAAATAGGGCAATCCAGAGGGTGATTGATTAATAAGAACTCCATTACTCCCTCTCGAGCTTTTATTATTTTTTCAGAATTTGTTTTGATAACCATACCATCCGCAACTGGCATGGCGCATGAAGCTATAGGTTTAGGTGCTCGCTCCATTTCCACCAAACACATTCTACAGTTACCCGCGATAGACAATCTCTCATGAAAACAAAATCGAGGGATCTCTGCTCCCGCTATCTCACATGCCTGAAGAACTGTAAGCCCTTCTTCAACTTCTATTTCGTTATTATCAATAATCAGTTTTGGCATCTAAACATTCACCCTAAGCTGCTTTACTTTTAGCTTGCGCGATGCGTTCTTCTAATTCACTCCTGAAATGGCGAATTAACCCTTGAACAGGCCATGCCGCAGCATCACCTAAAGCGCAAATTGTATGCCCTTCAATTTGACGAGTGACCTGGTCCAGTAAATCAATTTCTTTAACCGAAGCATTACCTGCAACCATCCTGATCATCATTCGAGACAACCATCCAGTCCCTTCCCTGCAAGGCGTACATTGACCACAACTCTCATGTTTGTAAAACGCCGACAATCGAGCAATAGCAGCAACTATATCGGTTGACTTATCCATTACCATCACCGCCGCAGTTCCTAGCCCTGACTGGTTTTCCTTCAAGGAGTCAAAATCCATCAAAACTGTATCACACAGACTTTTTGGCAAACATGGAACGGAAGCTCCGCCAGGAATTACTGCAAGCAAATTATCCCATCCTCCCTTTACACCTCCAGCATGCTTTTCGATCAAATCTTTTAGAGGAATACTCATTTCTTCCTCAACAGTGCAAGGCTGATTTACATGGCCCGAGACATTGAAAAGTTTTGTTCCAGTGTTATTTGCTCTACCAAAACTAGAGAACCATTCTGAACCTCTTTTTAATATAGTGGGAGCTACGGCAATCGATTCGACGTTATTAACTGTGGTTGGACAGCCATATAACCCGGCATTAGCTGGGAAAGGGGGTTTTAATCGAGGCTGCCCCTTTTTTCCCTCTAGACTTTCAATCAGAGCTGTTTCTTCTCCACATATATATGCCCCCATACCCTTATGAATATAACAATCAAATTGGTAATCTGAACCACACGAGTTTTTTCCAATTAATCCTTCTGCATAGGCCTCATCAATGGCATTTTGAAGTACCTCAATCTCTCTAAAAAATTCCCCTCGGACGTAAATATAAGCAACGTGAGCACCCATTGCAAAGGCAGCAAGTAAACAACCCTCAATGAGTTTATGCGGCTCATGACGCATAATTTCGCGATCCTTGCACGTACCTGGCTCTCCTTCATCTGCATTTACTACCAAATAATGGGGTCGACCGTCCGACACTTTAGGCATAAAAGACCATTTCATTCCTGTGCTAAAACCAGCCCCACCTCTCCCCCGAAGTCCAGACCCCTTTATCGTATCGACAATCCAATCACGCCCTTTTGTCAAAATACGTTTTGTACCCTCCCAATCACCACGTTTTTTTGCTCCATGCAAAAGCGCGTCGTTAAAGCCATATATGTTTGTAAAAATACGATCTTGATCATTAAGCATAGTTCAATCCTTGCTACTATCAAAAAGTGTAGTGAGACCATTAATGGGCTCACAACTTCGACGTCCTATTTGAGACCCAACCTTCGGAGCACCACCACTCGCAATTTCAGTTAACAAAATATCCACACTGGTTTCATCTAAATCCTCATAATAAGCGTCATTAATTTGTATCATTGGAGCATTGACACATGCACCAAGACATTCAACCTCGGTTAAAGTAAACAGATTATCTTCAGTGGTTTCACCCATTTTGATTTTAAGATTTTTTTCAATCGCATTAACAACCCTATCTGAACCTCGAAGCCAGCAAGGTAAATTTGTACATACCTGAACATGGTTCTGGCCGACCGGTGACAAATTATACATCGTATAAAAAGAGGCAACTTCGTATACAGCCATTCTGGGCATTTTTAAAAAATCGGCAACATAATCCATTGCAACTCTTGGAAGCCAACCATTATGCTGACGCTGAGCTATGTCTAATAACGGCATTACTGCACTAGCTTGTTTTCCCTTTGGGTACTTAGCAATACATATATTAGCTTCTTTTTTTGATTTGCTATTGAAAGAAAAAGTATCAAAGCTTTTTATTTTTGGATCATTCACCTATCTATCTCCCCAAAAACTATATCTAAAGAGCCTATATTTGCAACGATATCCGCCAACATATGTCCCTTACTCAACATATCTAAAGCTTGAAGGTGTGCAAATCCTGGGGCTCTTATTTTACAGCGATAAGGCTTATTTGAACCATCAGAGACTAAGAAAACTCCAAACTCGCCTTTGGGCGCTTCAACTACCGAATATGTTTCACCAGCTGGAACATGATATCCCTCTGTATACAGTTTAAAATGATGTATCAGGGCTTCCATAGAATTTTTCATCTCTGAACGACTAGGGGGAGAAAACTTATGATCATCACATGAAACAGGGCCCAAAGGTAATTCCTCAATGCACTGTTTTACAATCTTAAGGGATTCGTACATTTCATAAACTCGTATTAGATACCTATCATAACAATCACCATGTTTCGCAATAGGAATATCAAAATCCATCTTATCGTAGACATCGTACGGCTGCGATTTTCTCAAATCCCAAGCCACCCCGCTAGCACGCAAATTTGGACCACTAAACCCCCAATCCATTGCCTCATCAGAAGATATTACTCCTATTCCAACAGTTCGTTGCTTAAAAATTCTATTTTCGGTAAGCAAGCCCTCCAGATCTTCAATCATTTTGGGGAAATTTTCTGCCCAAATCATTATATCCTCAGTCAAACCGTCAGGCATATCCATCGCAACTCCACCCGGTCGGAAATAAGCCATATGAAGCCTAGCGCCACTGACCCTCTCACAAAATGCCATGAGTTTTTCTCGCTCCTCAAACCCCCAAAGCATTGGGGTCATGGCTCCAACATCCATCGCATACGCACATATGTTAAAAATATGATTTAAAAGTCGCCCAAGTTCCGCAAACATTACGCGGATGTATTTTCCTCGTGGCGGGACCTCCATTCCAGCGAGTTTTTCGACAGCAATAGCAAAGGCATGCTCTTGGTTTTGAGGGGCAACATAGTCTAGGCGATCGAAGTATGGAACAGCCTGCATATAGGTTTTATGTTCAATTAATTTCTCTGTGCCCCTGTGCAACAAGCCAATATGCGGATCCGCTCGATCAATTACCTCTCCATCCATTTCTAACACTAAACGCAAGACACCGTGCGCTGCTGGATGTTGAGGACCAAAATTAAGGGTAAAATTTTTAATTTCTTGGTCAGGCATTAATCACCCTTTGAACTTTTATCTGCTACATCTATGGCTTTCTCATCTCCGGGCAATACTTTTTGAATACCTTCCCATGGACTCATAAAATCAAAATCTCGGAATTCTTGCGTTAAGCTTACTGGCTCATAAACTACCCGTTTTTGACTATCGTCGTAGCGAACCTCCACATAACCGGTCAGCGGGAAATCTTTTCTTAACGGATGACCTTCAAAACCATAATCGGATAAAATACGCCGTAAATCTGGATGGCCTGAGAAGAATATTCCAAATAAATCCCATACTTCTCTCTCCCACCATCCTGCGGAGCTAAAGACCCCAACAACAGACGGAACTGGAATCCTCTCATTAGCTGACACTCTAATTTTTAGTCTTATATTCCTACTGAGACTTAATAAACAGTATACAACTTCAAAGCGATTTTCACGTTCAGGATAGTCAACACCACATAATTCCATTAACAACTTGAATTGACAATTTATGTCGTCACGCAAAAATACCAACACTTTTTGTATTTCACTGGTTTCAACATGGACCGATAACTCATCTAGAGCTATTTTTACCGATAAAATAGCAGAACCAAAATTCTTAGCTAGCGTCTCTCCAACAACTTTCAATCCATCTTTTTCAATTAATTTTTGCTCTTTGGACATTCTTTTTAGGTTACTTTCACTCTATCCCCGCAACTTTAACGGCGGATCGTTCCTGTTCTTTTTATTTTCTTTTGTAACTGAAGAATTCCATAAACCAGCGCTTCTGCTGTAGGAGGACAGCCCGGAACATAAACGTCAACAGGGACAACTCTGTCACAACCGCGAACTACAGAATAGGAATAATGATAATAGCCGCCACCATTGGCACAAGAACCCATCGAAATGACATAACGTGGTTCCGCCATTTGATCATAAACTTTTCGGAATGCTGGAGCCATTTTATTTGTCAAAGTTCCTGCGACTATTATCACATCTGATTGCCTAGGGCTAGGACGGGGTACTACGCCAAACCTATCCAAGTCATAACGACTCACATACGCATGCATCATTTCTATTGCGCAACAAGCTAACCCAAAGGTCATCGGCCACAAAGAACCAGTTCGTGCCCAGTTGACTAGAGCATCAAGATTAGTAGTCACAAACCCTTTATCCACCAAAGCATTAGTAACAGACTGGATCGTTTTGCCGTCATTTTGACTGGTTGCTGGATGCACAGCGCCTAAGCTTTCTGACATTATAAAATTTCTACTCCCACTCAAGAGCGCCTTTGCGCCATTCATAGATAAATCCTATGGTTAAAATACCAAGAAATATTAACATTGAAATAAATCCAAATATTCCTATATCTCCTAATGTTATTGCCCATGGAAACAAAAATGCCACCTCAAGATCAAAGATAATAAATAGTATAGCCACTAAATAAAACCTTACATCAAATTGTATCCGAGCATCTTCAAATGCCTCAAAACCGCACTCATATGCCGACAATTTTTCAGCATCAGGTTTTTGACGAGCAATTAATATCGAAGCCAACGGGATCATAACAGCAATGCCCAACGCGAGCGAAAGAAAAACCAATATAGGGAAATATTCTGTTAAAAGATCATCCATCATTCAATGTTTTTACTACCTGGTTTAGTTATCATCGTCTTTATCAAAATACACTTTTTAAAGTCACTAGATTTCTCCGTCGCTTCTAACTCAATATGGGTTACGTTGCAATGAAGATAATGGATTATTAATGCGATTTATAAGTTATTTTTAAAACTACGTCCGTTAAAGAGGTGGGAATTCAACCTACAAAGTTTCTAGCTTAATCAAAAAAAATTGATGGCATATAACTCAATAACCGAAGACTATTAATACTTGAACCACTCAATTGAAGAATAAGGTGCAATAAATTCAAGATAACAATCATAAATAAGGAATAAATTTTTCTAAAGGGCGACACTAACTCTTTTAAATTATTTATTTGTGAATTATCGAAGTAAAATATATTACTAAAACAGTCCATTAAACCCCAAAATGGCTGGGAACCCCTCCAATGACAAAATTTTTATCAAATTTATTTAGTTTTCTTTTTAATATTACAATATTTTTTCTGCCCAAATGGAAAAAAATAACTTGCAAAGCACGTTTACATCACTTGTTGGAACCAATCTATGAAACGAAAATAAATAATAAAAACATTAAACTATTCTCCCCAAACAGAAAGTGTATTTATTGGCTAAGAACTGGGCCACACAGTGAGCCATCGACTAATGAATGGATAAGTTCTTTTTCTAAAGATGATGTTCTAGTGGACGTTGGCGCAAATATTGGTCTGTATTCTTTGTTTGCAGGTATTAGCGGCATTCGAAAGGTTTACGCTATTGAGGCCAACCCTTTTTCTTTCTCTGTTTTATCACGCAATATAATAGAAAATGGCCTTAGCGACAAAATTATCGCCTTGTGCCTTCCCATTGGAGGTTCATCATCGATTATAAAATTTAATCTAAGTAGCAATGAGGCCGGAACTATTGGGAACGAGATTGCCTCAAAAAATGCTCAAGAAAAAAAACTCTCATTTATCTCTGCATCTTTTTCTCTAGATGAATTATTTAAAATTCAAAACATTACAAATGTTAACCACCTAAAAATTGATGTTGATGGAATAGAGAAAGATATTTTAATGGGAGCGAGAAATCTTTTGAGCAACTCTGATTTAAAATCAGTATTAGTTGAGGATATTGAGGGTTACAAAAAAGGCAGAAATGAATTAGATAAATTAATGGCCAACTATGGCTTTTCAAACTCAATTGCCTGGGGTCAAGATGGCTCAGCCAATAAAATTTATAAAAAACAATCTGCTTAATTAATCCATTTTACTTAAAGGAGATATTACAACCATCATATTAGCCCCCCAAAGTGGCGGTGGCTCCGTCAGACAACCTTTGATCGCACCGAGAACTATTTGTTCTATCGCCCTTTTAATAGCATTACCTCGATAAGCCGAAAAACACTTATCAACTCCAAAACCCGCTGCCAAAGCTAAGTGTCTTATGCTTCCGGGGCCATAAACTGCTTTGTGAGTTAGGTCGTTGTACTGATATTGCAAGCCAAAGGGCGACGATGCATTGGGTATACGCAAAATAACCTTACCCCCCTCTTTCAAACGCCCTTTCAACAATTCAAGTAACCTACGGCCCTCAAAATAAGAAAAATGCTCAAAAACATCTAACAATACAATCCTATCAAACAGATTATTTAATTTATCTATTTCTGCCCATAAATCTCCTATTACTACCCTTTCTGAGATTGATGCAGGCATAAAATCTAGGGTTTTAGGATCACTATCTATACCAATAAAATTTGATACTTTCTTAGCCTCTAGATATGAAAGAAAGAGACCAGTACCAGTACCAAGCTCTAAAACAGAATGACCAGACATAAAGTTTGCAGGATGCCAAATCTGGTTATCAAAATTTTTTATATGTTTTTTTCTAACCTCGGCCTTAACATAGGTTCGGTGTTGGTCATACACCTGATAAAAGTCTTCTAAATTTTCAAATTTCATATTTTACCTCTAAAAGCCCTTTAATTAAATTTTTTTTAAAAGAGTTATAGATAACTGAGTATAGTCACCTTAAAAAAAAAATCGCAATACTTGGTAACCTAACCGCAACATTTTAAAATGCACAATAAACCGACTTGAATAATTAAATGTATAGCGAGCAGTGAGCAACTAGCAAGAGCCAAATCGCCATGACCTAATCAATAAATTATAGATTTTCTATAAAGGTTTGATTTATGCGAATTAAACCGCGATTAGAACCAAACCAGCAAAAATAAGCAAGCTGTAGGCAACTCTTTTAAACCAGTTTATTGGAGCAACTCTGAATAAATACTGCCCTAGCCGTGTGGCAACCATAAAAACCGGACTCAAAATTAAAATTAACAATATAGTTTTATGATTATAAATATCGTTTTGAGCCAACCCTATAATCACAAACAAACTAAAAATGGTGCCTGTGGTCAAGATATTGGCCCTCTGTATTGTTGGAGCGATCCTGGCCGCAAGATAGTACATAACCATAATTGGCGCTCCCGGAATGCCCGTTCCTCCAGTAACTCCTCCTGTAGCCAAACCCGCCAAAAAACCCGCAAATATGTTCCTTGGTCCCTTATACACTCCTCCAAAAATCATCACGAGCGTTGTTAACAAAATAAATAGCCCCATAACCTTCTTCATTATATTGGGATCTGTATTAATCAAGACAGATAGACCAACAAAAATAGATAAAGAACCGCCTAACATAACAGGAAGCACCTCTTTCCAATCGACACTTCGAAGAGCATTCGGTAGAATTGTAGCTGCACCAAAGATATAAATTGGAGTTATAATGCCTACAGCTGTAACTGGGCCAAATAAGATTACTAAAATAGGAACCGATACAGTCCCACCTCCAAAACCAGAATACCCTTGGATTGTGCCACTAATAAACAATATAAACGCCGATATAAGTAGTTCCGTGGGAGTCACAATAGAAAAAAAATCAAACAAAAAATCTAAGAAAAATTCGATAATCTTCTAACTCCACTGAGGATAAAGATACCCGTGTATAAGAATTTTAAGAGTGGCGGGAGTGACGAGACTTGAACTCGCGGCCTCCGGCGTGACAGGCCGGCGCTCTAACCAACTGAGCTACACCCCCATCTCTTAACTTATCGTTTGGATTTAAGCTAGGCACACGGATGTGTCAAGCATACAGGTCTCTTGCCAACCAGAGAGGAACAAATTTAAAAAAATTATGAAAGTCTAACTAGATAGAAACTAAAAATAAAACTTGTTAAGCGCTTTATTATTCTGAACCTTCTTTGTAAATTCTTGGGGTACCCACAACACCTTCAGAAATATTCTTATACTGCGTTAAAGCGGCAAAGGTTGAAGAATCTTCATCAGCCCTCTGACCTTTCTGCACTTCAACCAGGTCAATTCTTCCATCCCCATTTTGATCTAATCTAGCTAATGCTTCTCGGGCACCAACTGCCTCAGATGCACTAGCAACGATTGCAATCCCGCGTTTTACAACTAGATCACCATCATCTTGACTTGCATACTCTTGAGCTTGAATAGCAGTGTTTTGTTCAACGAACATTGGCTCTTTCTGCTTACTAAAAGATCTCTCGCCAGGACGATTTGATTGCCCTGCATTTTCAACAGCTCGCCCATCCTGATCTGCCTTTTTTGATCCAACACCGACGACTACTTCAGTTCCCAAAGAATCGAATCTAGAACGTTCATTAGACATTAATTTTGCCGATTCGACCAAAGGAGCATGCCATAAATCTGACATCGACATAAAAATTCTCCTTCACCACAATTTATTTTCTCGAGATTCTCTCGATTTGTTTTTTAGCCTAACAGAATATTAGCAATAAATCAACTAAATAAACATAGAGAATTCAAACTACTACGCTTATGAAATTCAATTAAAATATAGAAAAATAGATTGCGTGATCCGTTATAAAACTAAAATTAAATCCGCACGTTAAAATTATATAGCTATTCCCTCAAAAAAATAGACGACTTCTCTAATAATTATAAAATATTCTTCTGATTGTAATTCTCAATCAAATATCTTACAATTCAATATGCTAGATTTGTTGAAAGCAAAACATTTTAACTATGTTAAAGTGATTTTGAGCCAAGCGAATGGGTTATTGATTAACACAATTACTTTATACGGCCCCTTAGATCAATTGGATAGATCGTCTGACTTCGAATCAGAAGGTTGGGAGTTCGAGTCTCTCAGGGGCCGCCACTAAAAAATATAATGCTTACATTGTCTTAATCAATTTCTTTAATTAAAAGTCTCATGAGATGGTTAATTAATTATAACCTTTAAAAATATCTAGAAAGGTCGAGTATGACCATAGACAATAATTGTGTAAGAGCTCCGTTACGCTATGTCGTTGATGATGGGGTGCCTCCGATAATGTATGTTGACTGGCCGGAGGAAGAGCATAAGGCCCACCAACCCGTGTATGAAGAAAAAATAGTTACCATTAACAATGGTCGGCCAGAATCATCTGTATTCAAACTTTCGAGACATGGTTTTGAATTTTTAAACCACACATCAAACGTAAAAAACTTTTATGATGCTAACGATGTCGAAAAAAACTGCTACCACGAAGTAGAGAAACTAGTTCAAGAAAAAATTTATTGTAATGAAGTAATTGTATTCGATCACACGATACGAACATCTAATGAGGCAATACTCTCAGAGTACGGTGTAAGGGAGCCAGTTAAAGCCGTTCACAATGATTACACTGAGAAATCTGCCTCTCAAAGAGTTAGAGATTTATTAACAGAGCATAGGGCTGAAAAAGCTCTAAAACGTCGTTTCGCAATTGTTCAGTTATGGCGTCCTATTGAAACAATAGAAACTGAACCACTAGCAATATGCGATGGAAGAACTATCCCAGAAAAAGGATTTATAACAATAGAAAGACGTTATCCACACCGAACAGCGGAAGTTTTTCACATATCATATAACCCGGAACATAAATGGATATATTTTCCTCAAATGACCCCCGACGAGGCACTAATATTTAAAGTATTCGATACAGATGCCGGTGCGGGAGTTAAATATACTGCTCATTCGGCTTTTGAAGATCCCAATTCTCCCCCAACCGCAAAACCCAGAGAGAGCATTGAAATAAGAGCACTGGCTTTATTTTAGTGCTGGATCTTAACCTATTCTAAAACTTTTTAATATATTTAATAAAATTCAACGATTGGAGGTTAAATTTTAATGGGAACAAGTGTTCAAAAACGAGATCCGGTAAGTTACGCCACAGTGCTGATAAAGGAAACGCAGTTCTCTGCGCAAGAAATTGCTGAATTATCTGGACTTGATATATACAAAGTTACAGCCCTTAAATTAAAATCAAGAAAAAATTCAGCCCATCAATGATTAAAAGCACCAATAATTAAAATATAAATTAACTAATTAATTTGTATTTATATAATTTTGTGAATAGATATTATGAACCAATTTTATAACCCTGATCTCTCTAAAAATCCAAACGATCCGTTTGCTAGAGACAGTAATGGCATTTTAGCGCGAAGAAGTTATTGGCTTGATATGGCAGATAGCTCGATTATATTGATAATGACCCAGGGTATTGGCTCGAATTTGACAAATGATGAAAAGAGAGCCCACTTATCAGATATTAACCGTTTAAATCTCGTTAATGAGATCTGTACCGTGGAAATTTTACCGCCCATACAAGACAACTAAAGATCAAAATATACTAACTTTTTAAATTCCCTAAACTACTGTATTAAATAAAAAAAAAGCTGGATAGACGAATCTATCCAGCAAGTTTAACAGGGAGGTTTTACGTCTGGGAGACGTAGCGCCAAATAAGTTATTAAATGTCGCTAGGGTATATAAATACACGCATTTGACCCAGTGACGTAATGGTAGTTCGGTAACCCACTTATGCAAATTTTGCATATGTAAAATGAAGAAGTAAATTTTGTGCTATTCAGTAATTCAAAATAGCACATAAAATAGAAAAATAAGAGAGAATGTATAACTTAAGAACGCATTTTTAATTTCAAAGCAAATACTTTATGTATGTCGAGACCTGTTAAACTCGATATATCTTTCAACAACATTTCATTCTCTTTGAGTAATTGTTTAGCCCAACTCTCGGGACTGCGTCTTTTATTGCTTTTTGGCATAACATAAAATGTCCATTTTTGTATAACAAAGTAAAAAAACATCATTAAAGCGTCTGATAAACCTTTGATCACACGACATATCAAACACTTATCTAACGTAATGGGCACGTTTATTTGGGGTTTTAAGTTTTGCATAAATTCAGTAGCAGATATGCAATTTTAAGATATCTTCAATCTTTAAAATATCTTTTTACAAAGGAGCTCTTCCAAGAATAAGATTAAATACTTTTTTTATCTAAAAATTTTTGTATTTATTGTAAATATAAAAGGAACCTAACAATCTAAAGCTTACTCCATACCTAACTAGTTCAAATACCTTTTGAGAATAATAGTCCTAAAAAAATATTAATACTTATAAGAAATAGAGGCGACGTTTAGAAACTATATTATCTTATTCCAGCTAATTTCATAGCTTTTACCAATACACGAACAGACTGGCCGTGCTTACCCAATTTATGTAATTCCGCGCCTTGATCACGCAAGGCTTTAACCTCCGCCACGTTATCAACCTTACCTGCTGCAAGAGCTTGATCAATCTTACTAAGCTTAAGGGGACAACTTCCAGCGAAAGCTGGAGCAGAAAAAACCAAAAAAGTAAAAGCGAGAATGATTTTTTTCATAGATTAATCTCCATAAATTATCAAATGTTTTTTATTTATCAGTAATAACTATCGGTTTTATAGTTTGAATTAACACCGCCATATTCTAACAATACCCCACTTTTACTCATTCTGCCAGCTTTCCCTATCAAAAACACCCTCTCAACTCTAAAAAAACTTTATTTCTTCGGATATTAATGGAATAAAAAATATTATAAGCTATTTTTTTCGAAGTAAAGATAGGAACCGTTCAAATGCTCAAGGAAGGTAATTTTGTTATTCGAAGACCTAATACGGTATGGCCATCAGAAGGGTTTTTATGACACCCACTTTCATTCGGTCAGGTGATCGAATTTATCAAATGTGATGAGAGTACTCGTCCAAATGCAACGGACCGATCAGCCGAGTGGAACGAGGTTGTAATACGCCCTTTTGATAACAAAATGGCACCAGATGGTGCTTGGCTTCAATGGGTTGAAGAGGAATGTATACTCATAAAACCGTGGGTATATTGCATTCTCGGAATAACATGGCCTTTATTAAGGCTGGTTTACAGGAAACCATTAGATGGGCGACATACAGAATATAAGCTATTTTAGAGGTTCTTAATCCATTTAACAATCTTATCAGCACCATTTTTCTCACCTCATCGTAACCACCATTTACTTCGATATATTGTGATTTTGGATTTCTTGTTTCTGTATTATAAATTCTCCTCCCATCACCACTTGTAGTTATTATATCTAAGTCTCCAACAATCCACATAAGCGCAGCCTTATTCTTCATTTTAGGAGTATTTAAAGCCATTACCGCACTTCTATCAGTTGAAAAAAAACTATAGTAAGATTTAGCTGAAATACTTATTTGCATTTTTAAGCCATGATTTATCGAGCCATCCGCAAACCCTGGTAAAATATCTGTAATATCTTTTAATTAAAAAATATAGCTGGCAAGATACAACTGATAATTCATCGACACCGAAGTTCAGGTTGAGTCGAAAATCGCGGTCGATTATTTTTCAATTC
>JADHRD010000041.1 GCA_016777585.1 Rhodospirillales bacterium
GGTGTATTCGCTCATCAGAGGGGTGTTCCATGGGGCGTTCTTACTTTTGAACCCCATCCACGAACTATATTTAACAAAACCCAAACCCCGTTTAGACTGTCATCAACCCGCATGAAGGAACAAGGCATTAAAAAGATGGGTGTAGAATTTTTAGTGGTGGTAAATTTTGATAAAGAATTTTCGAAGGTTACTGGTCAACAGTTTGTAGAAGAAATCCTTGTTCAAAGTTTTGAAGCATCATATGTAGTATCGGGTGACGACTTTGCTTTTGGACATAAACGATCGGGTGACATAAACTTTCTACATACAATGGGTAAGCTTCATGGTTTTGGAACAGTTGGCATAAAGCATGTACTCGACAAAGATAGTAAAATAATTTCTTCAACCAGAATAAGGGATTTTATCAAAGAGGGAAATGTTAAAGCGGCGAAAAATCTCCTAGGTAGATGCCACGAAATTGAGGGAGAAGTGATAAAAGGTGATCAACGCGGCAGGACAATAGGCTTTCCAACAGCCAATATTAAATTGGAGGATAGTATAATCCCTGCCAGAGGTGTTTACGCAGTAAAGGTTGGAATTTCTAATGGAATTGGAACAATTTGGCATAACGGAATAGCAAATTTTGGTATTCGACCAACGTTTAACGGAGATACACTATTATTAGAGGTTCATATATTTGATTATACTGGAAATCTTTATTCTAAAAACATACGTGTTGCACTAATTGATTATATTCGCCCTGAGAGAACTTTTAATGAGATCAGTGATTTAATTCTTCAAATAAAAAAAGATTGTATCAAAGCTAAATCTGTTCTAGTCCGAGAAATAACTTAGCGAGAAATTTTAATGACTTTAGATTATAAAGAAACTGTATACCTGCCAAAGACTGAGTTCTCAATGAAGGCCGGCTTAAATAAACTTGAACCAAAATTATTGGCACGTTGGAAAGATATTAATCTTTATGAAAAGCTCAGAGAACAATCTAGCGGCCGCGAAAAGTTTATACTTCATGACGGCCCCCCATATGCGAATGGCAATCTTCATATCGGCCATGCGCTAAATAAAATTCTTAAAGACGTTATAATACGGTCACAACAAATGTTAGGAAAAGACTCAAACTACGTCCCGGGGTGGGACTGTCACGGGCTACCTATAGAATGGAAAATTGAGGAAGAGTATCGTAAAAAAGGTGCTAATAAAGATGATGTATCAATTATAGAATTTCGCAATCAATGCAGAGAATTCGCAAAAGGTTGGATAGAAATTCAACGCGAAGAATTTAAACGCCTGGGCATCGAAGGTGATTGGAATAATCCATACACCACTATGACCAATGCAGCAGAGGCCCAAATTGTAAAGGAACTAGGGAAATTCCTAATGAACGGTAGCCTTTATCGTGGGGCTAAACCAGTAATGTGGTCAGTTGTAGAAAAAACGGCATTAGCAGAAGCAGAAATCGAGTATCATGATCACAAATCAAATACAATATTTGTTCGTTTCAAAATAATAAAAACAAAGCACTTAGACGAAATAATTGATGCCAATATAATAATCTGGACTACTACCCCGTGGACAATTCCTGGCAATCGAGCAATCGCATTTAGCCCCAATGATAATTATGCCTTACTTGAAATCACTAGTGCTGATGAAGCTTCATTATCCGAGGTTGGGGAAAGAATCATAGTCGCTGAGCCTTTAATAAAAGAAGTTACCGAAGACTCTGGAATAAATAACTACAAAATTATAACCACATTTGAAGGTGATGAACTTACAGAAACAGTGTGCAACCACCCTCTTTATGGTAAAGGGTACGATTTTGAGGTCCCTCTGCTTCCAGCAAATTTTGTTGAAATGGATACAGGATCCGGATTTGTTCACATTGCTCCGGGCCATGGAGCGGACGATTGGGAATTAGCAATAGAAAATAATATTACCGTACCGGATACAGTCGGCGGGGATGGGTTATACTATCAGGATGTTCCACTATTTGCTGGAAATCATGTTTTTAAAGCCGATAAATTAGTTATAGAAGAATTATTAAATTGTAAAAGCTTACTCTCAACTGATACAATAAATCATTCATATCCTCACTCTTGGCGATCTAAAGCACCTCTTATTTATAGGAATACTGCCCAATGGTTTATTTCAATGGATACAAATGGGCTCAGGAATACAGCCCTAACAGCTATAGACAATACTCAATTTTATCCCTCTACTGGGCGCAATAGATTAAAAGGTATGATTGAAACAAGGCCTGATTGGTGCATTTCGCGTCAACGTACTTGGGGTGTACCGATAACAGTCTTTTTCAATAAAATAACGGGAGAGGTATTACGAGACCAATTAGTAATGGACCGAATTGTTACCATAGTTGAAGACGAGGGTTCAGATGCATGGTTTAACTCAGAACCATCACGTTTTCTTGGAAAAAATTATAATCCAGATGATTTTGAACAAGTAAAAGATATACTTGATGTTTGGTTTGATTCTGGTTCAACCCACGCCTTTGTTCTTGAACAACGAGAAGATTTAGATTGGCCGGCCTCCTTATATCTCGAAGGTTCTGATCAGCATCGAGGTTGGTTTCATTCGTCATTGTTAGAGAGTTGTGGCACTCGAGGGAGAGCTCCTTATGACGCTGTTCTAACGCATGGTTTTGTTATGGCGCAAGATGGCCAAAAAATGTCCAAATCATTGGGCAATGTAACATCTCCACAAGAGATAATAGATAGCCATGGTGCTGATATTTTACGTTTGTGGGCCGTTGGATCAGATTACTCTGATGATCTTAGAATCGGTAAAGATATTATAAAACATCATAGTGATATATATAGAAGGTTAAGAAATACACTACGTTTCTTGCTTGGTAATTTAAATAATTTTGATATTTCAGAAGCTGTTCAACTAGATGAAATGCCTGAACTTGAGCTTTGGGTCTTACATCGCCTTCATGAACTAGATACTAGGATTCGCAAATCTTGTTCAACCTTCGAATTTCATTCTTTATTCCTAGAGTTACATAATTTTTGTACTGTTGACTTATCTGCATTCTATTTTGATATTCGAAAAGATACCCTTTATTGTGACAGATTAGACTCCCTAACTAGAAGAGCCACGCGCACAGTTTTAGACCACCTATTTAATAGCCTAACCGCGTGGTTTGCTCCGTTCATAGCATTTACTGCTGAGGAAGCGTGGCTGGCACGTTATCCAGATGTGAATGGAAGTATTCATCTAAATTTATTCCCAGATATTCCGGGGGACTGGAATAATGATAAGTTAGCTTCTAAATGGCAAAAAATTAGAGAGCTTCGTCGAGTAGTAACAGGAGCATTAGAAGTTGAAAGATCTGAAAAACGGATTGGTTCAAGTCTTGAATCTTCACCCGTAATATATGCTTCTCCAGATTATATCGACGTAGTATCGGGACTTGATTTAGCTGAAATTGTAATTACATCAGGAGCGTCGATCCAGAATACTACAGTACCAGATATAGCCTTTAAACTTGAAGATGTGCCAGGCGTCGGCGTACTTCCTGAAATGGCGAAAGGCGCAAAATGTTTGCGTTGCTATAAAATTACACCCGAAGTCGGCAATACAAGTGATCAAGGTGGTGTATGTATAAGATGCGCGGATGCCGCAGACTTTTTCAGAAACAAAGAGCTATAATTGCTATAAGTCAAACAGGATTCTGCATTGATTAAGAAATTAACTGTAAAAAAATTAGCCGTCCCTTTTATTTTAATACTAATCTTCTTGGATCAAGTAACAAAATGGTGGATTATTAATTACATTATGCAACCAATTAAGATTCTTCCGATCACACCTTTCTTTAATATCGTATTAACTTGGAATAGTGGAATAAGCTTTGGGATATTTAGTAATCAAGGTAGTTTCAGTGTCATTATTCTATCTACTCTAGCTACCTTAATTGTTTTCTTTCTAGCCGTGTGGCTAATGAAAGCTGAAAATAAAAAATTAATAATAGGGCTAATATGTATCATTGGAGGGGCGATAGGTAATATAATCGATAGAGTTTATCACGGAGCAGTTATTGATTTTTTAGATTTCCATATAAAAAATTATCATTGGCCAGCATTTAATGTAGCAGATAGCTGCATTTTTATTGGAGCAACCTTAATAATCTTAGATTCTCTATTTCCCGATAAGAAATAAGAGGCTAATGTAAAGAGTATATAAATTGTAACTAATGAATAGAGAAAAATGAAAAAAATATTTTTAACTATATTCATGCTCCCAGCTCTTATTTTTCTTGGAGGTTGTGAGGAAACAAAAAGGGCATTAGGGCAAGCAAAAGAAGGTCCTGATGAATTTGCTGTATATCCTAGGGCGCCCCTCACAATTCCCCCCCAATTTGGATTAAAACCACCTACACCGGGGCGTAAAAGACCTCAAGAGATGTCGGCACGAGATCGTGCTGCGCAAGCTTTAAGTATTAATACAAAAACTCAAATAAAAGTTAATAAAAAAAATAATTCAATTAACCCTGAACTTAGCCAAGGAGAAAGATCTATTCTCGAATTGACGGGTTCAATGAATGCGGACCCTGCAATAAGACAAAAAGTTGAGGCAGAAACGCGCGTAATGGCTATAGAAAGCAAATCTGTCACTGATAAAATTACCTTTTGGCAGAAAAAAGAACCTTTCGGGACAGTTTTAGATCCTACAAAAGAAGCTAAGAGAATTAGGGAAACGCAAGCTTTGGGGCAATCACTGAATACTAGTAATATTCCAATTATTAAGCGTAAAGGTAAAGCTATTTTAGAAGGTGTTTTTAAATAAGATAACCTATGATTTACATAATAGTTTTGGTGCGTTAATCTATAAAACGAGGATATTTCTCCCAAAAGATAAAATATATAGGAAAAGTCGATTGGACGAAAATCTATATACACAAGACATTCATGTAAATGGTAACTGGACTAGCAATCAAAATTACCAGGACTTTTATAAACAAATTAACAATGCGCTAGCATCTCTAAAGGCTCAACTTAAAGAGGGCAAATTAGAATTATTGAAACTACCAGAATTATATGAAGACCTTGAAACCTTAGAACCAGTTGCAGAGCATTTCATTGAAAATTTTAATGACGTAATAGTGCTCGGTACTGGTGGATCCAGCCTTGGTGGAAAAGCAATTCATCAATTGGCCGATAGTCCAAATATGAATGGTCCAAATTTATATTTTATTGATAGTGTAGATCCCAGAACATTTAACTCACTATTAAACAGGATAACGCCAGAGAAGACAGGTTTTATAGTCATATCAAAGTCAGGCCAGACAGCCGAAACGATAACCCAGTTTTTACTTTGTTTGGATATTTATCGGATTAAGTTAGACCAATACATTATCCATAATCATTTTCTAATAATTACAGAATATACGGATAATCCCCTAAGAAGATTGGCAAATAGTTGGAAACTAAAAATAGCAAACCATAACCAAGATATTGGTGGACGCTATTCTGCTCTATCGATAGTTGGTTTATTCCCAGCTTTAGTGGCTGGCATAGACGCCTACGCTATCCGAGAGGGAGCTAAAAATTTACTGGTACAATTAAAAAATGCTGAATCTCCAGAACACTTTCCTCCAGCAATGGGAGCTCTATTTAATACAACACTAAATATTGAATTAGGCATTAATTCAACTGTTCTTATGCCATATTTAGATCAACTTGATTTTTTTTCGAGCTGGTTTCAACAACTTTGGGCCGAAAGTTTAGGCAAGCAAGGCTTTGGGACAACTCCGATTAAAGCTCTAGGAACAGTGGATCAACATAGCCAGTTGCAATTATATTTGGATGGTCCGAAGGACAAAATCTTTACCCTAATTCTGAGTCAATTAAAGAATCAGGGCGGACTTATCTCCAATGATTATTCGCAAGATCCAGAATTAAAGTTTATAGCAGGAAAGCGCATGGGAGATTTAATGGATGCCCAACAAGAAGCTACAGCAAAAACTTTGATCAACCGAGGGTGCCCCACTAGGCTAATTAGAATTAAAACTCTGGATGAAAAAACTTTAGGGGCATTACTCATGCACTTCATGCTCGAAACAGTTTTAACAGCTAATATTTTAAATTTAAATGCTTTCGATCAACCAGCTGTTGAAGAAAGTAAAGCTCTCGCAAAAAGTTATCTTTTAGGCTGATATAAATATGAATATAAGGCTTTTATCACCAACTACAATAAACCGTATCGCGGCTGGAGAAGTAGTAGAACGCCCCGCTTCGGCTATCAAAGAATTAGTTGAGAATAGCATTGACGCCCAAGCAACCACTATTGAACTGATAATAAGCAATGGTGGTTTAACCTTTTTTTCTGTAACAGATGACGGCATAGGCATGAAACCCGACGAACTATCACTATCTGTAGAGCGACATGCTACGTCAAAGCTGCCAAATGATAGTCTTGAAAATATATCTACTTTGGGTTTTAGGGGAGAAGCTTTACCATCTATTGGGTCTGTAAGTCGAATGAAGATATCTAGTCGTGCAAAACAATCAGTAAATGCATGGATGATAAAAATAGAGGGAGGCACAAAGTCAGAGGTATTACCTTGCGCACTGAGCCAAGGCACAAGCATAGAAGTAAGCGATCTTTTTTTTTCAACCCCCGCACGATTAAAATTCTTAAAAACTGCAAAAACAGAGAACAGTCACTGCATAGATGTAATAAAACGCTTGGCGATGGCCCATCCAGAAATATCATTCATTGTTCGTGATGATAATCGGAGCCTCTTAAAACTTTCCAAGTCAACAGAAGATTTATTCTCCTCCCGACTTCAGCGTTTAGATGCAATAATGGGCAACCAATTTGCTGAAAATGCACTCCTAATCGATTCAGAACGAGAAAATATTAAAGTTACCGGTCACATTGGTTTACCAACCTTAAATCGTGGCAATTCGTCGTTACAATTCTTATTCGTAAATGGCCGGCCAGTTAAAGAGAGAATTCTTTATGGAGCTGTACGCGGCGCCTATCGCGACTTTCTTGCACATGACCGCCATCCACTTCTGGCATTATTTCTGGACATACCGCCTGATCAATTAGATATAAATGTACACCCAGCAAAAACAGAGGTTAGATTTGAGAATCCAGGGATTATCCGGGGCTTAATTGTAAGCGCATTGAAACATGCGTTAGCTGAAGCTGGGCATCGAGCTGCAACAAATACTAGTAAATTTGCACTTGGCGCGATGCATACAGAATATGAAAAAATATCATATAACAATTCTCAACATAATTTTTTACAACCGTTAAAACAGTTTTCAACTGACTCAAAATTTTTAAATCAACTAGACTTATCGCCATCTGCGAGAAATATAGATGAACAAGGCCCTGAAAATAATCATTCTGAGTATCCCCTTGGCGTTGCTCGAGCGCAATTACATAAAACTTATATAGTTTCACAAACGCAAAATAGTATTGTAATTGTTGACCAACATGCGGCCCATGAGAGATTGGTTTATGAGTCTATGAAAAATGCTTTAAAAAAAGAAGGGGTTATAAGACAAGGGCTATTAATTCCTGAGATTATTGAGCTTGAAACCGCAGCTACTGAATTAATCCTGCATTGGGCAGAACAGCTTGCTGAGCTTGGTCTGGTTGTCGAGTCTTTTGGCAAAAACACAATTATTGTAAGGGAAACGCCTGCTTTACTAGGCGAAGTCGATGTAAAAGGTCTGATTAATAATTTAGCTGACGATCTTGCTGAAATTGAAGAGGCTGCAACACTACACGAAAAATTATCTCATGTTTCTGCGACTATGGCATGTCATTCAAGCGTAAGGGCAGGGCGAAGCCTTAACGGTGAGGAGATGAATGCTTTATTAAGACAAATGGAAAATACTCCCCACTCAGGACAATGTAACCACGGCAGGCCGACTTACGTAGAACTTAAACTATCTGATATTGAAAAACTATTTGGTCGTCGTTAAAACTAACCGATAAATTGTAGTAAATATATTTTAGTTTTTCCATATATTTTAAGATCAAGTTCACAGAAATTAGCTGGCCAATCTATCTTATCTTTTATCGAAGCCTCTATTACACAAAGAGCACCCTCACATAACCATTGATTTAGGACCAATGAATATAGGGCAGGTTCAACGAGAAATTTATGATAAGGAGGATCAATAAAAGCGATTGAGGCCTGATTTAATTCAGCGGGCGGTTTGGGTAAGTTTAACGCATCACATTTTAATACAGTTAAAAATTTATCTACATTCAATATTGCCATATTACTTCTCAAAAGATCAATTGATGACTGATCTTTATCCACCGATATTGCCTTATCGGCTCCTCTAGATAATGCCTCAAATGCAAAAGCCCCAGATCCTGAGAATAAATCAAGGACTGTTAAACCAGTAAAACCAAAATCAAGGCGTGCATCTAGTATATTAAATATAGACTCTCTCACTCTATCACTAGTGGGCCGTATTTTACTATTTACCGGAGCAATGATGTTTTGTCCTTTATTAACGCCCCCAATAATACGCAATTTAATTTAGCCTATTCCTATTATTTGATTTAGAGTAATTATCTTTAACCCTATAATTCTCTCGAGCCTTTAGTATACGTTTTTTTGAATGGTCTCGCTTAATAGATTTTAAAGCTTTCTTGCTTTCAGTTTCTTTACTCACATTTACATTATTTTTCTTTATCGATTTCTTTGCAAAACCAGTTTTATCTAAACCACTAAGCTGATCTCTTAAAACATTACCCCTTACCTCTTCCACAGCACCCTTTTCCAAATTCCCAAGCTGAAATGGTCCGAAAGATATTCTAATAAGGCGGCTCACAGTGAACCCAAGATGCTCCATAATACGGCGAATTTCCCTATTCTTTCCTTCAATTAGAGATACAGTTAACCACGCATTAGCACCTTGTTGCCTATCAATTTTAACATCTATTGATTTATAATGAACACCGTCTACGGTTATACCGCTTGACAGAGCGCTAAAAGATTTTTCATTGGGACGACCATAAACCCTAACTCTATAGCGACGTTGCCATTTATTATTAGGTAATTCCAACTCTCGGGCAACATCGCCATCGTTTGTTAATAGCAGTAGCCCCTCAGAATTTAAATCTAATCGACCTATTGATATTACACGCGGCATATTCTTTGGTAAGTTATCAAATAAATTCGGCCGGCCTTCTGGGTCATTGTGTGTCGTAAGAAGTCCCCCTGGTTTATGATAACGCCAAATTCGTTGTTTTTCAGCATTTGGAATTTCATTACCATCAACAATAATCGTATCAGTTGAAGTAGTTGTAATAGCTGGTGTATCCAGAACAACTCCGTTAACTTGAACTCTCCCATCTAATATCCAACGCTCCGCCTCACGTCTAGAGCAAAGGCCTGCCCGGGCTATTACTTTAGCAACACGTTCTGGCTTAGACTCGCCTCTTTTGTTTTTATTACCGTGCAGCATTTATGAGCGCAGAGAAAATTAAAGTGTCACCAGGGTCAATCTCAAATTCTGGATGCCATTGCACACCTAAACAAAATTTATGCTTTGGTGACTCTATACCTTCAATAATTCCATCAGTAGCATTTGCATTAATTATTACTGAACTTGGTACTTGCCTTACAGCCTGGTGATGGGCTGAATTAACGTGCATTTGGTCAACGCCAACTATTTCATGTAATAACGTATTTCTCTCAATTATAATTATGTGGCTAGGCTCATTTCTTGGATTTTCTTGCTCATGTTGAATGATGGTATCAAATGCATCTGGTATATGCTGTATAAGAGATCCTCCAAGTACAACATTTAACAATTGTTGTCCGCCACATATACCCAGAACAGGCAAATTTCTCTCTAAACTTTCTAAAGTTATCTGAATTTCAAAATTAGTCCGCTCTAATTTATAGTTTATATTTCCATATTTACTTTGATCACCGTATAATTTTGGATCAATGTCAAAATTTCCGCCGGTTACAATTAGACCATCTATAATATTAGAGTACTCCTGAATAAGTGATACTTCATGAGGTAATATAATTGGTATTCCTCCCGCCTTAATGACTGAGTTCACATAGTTTAATCTAAGAGCATACCAAGGGAATTTTGAGTAACCTGTTTCAGATGGTTCCTCTTTATCAAACGTTATTCCAATACGCGGTAATTTAAAATTAGATGTTTTTATCATATCTTTAATGTAGATGGGAAACTTAGCTCAAGCAATAACTTGATGTAATTTCATATAATGGATGCTTGATATATAACTGATTCTATTACATTTTAAATTAGATGAAAACGAACTTCAGAGATTTTATGTCACTTGCCTTAGAGGAAGCAGAATTATCAGCGATGAGAGGAGAAGTTCCTGTAGGTGCAATAATAGTAAACTCAAAAAATAATACGGTTATGGCACGATCTGGTAATAGAGTAGAAGAATTAAAAGATCCAACAGCTCATGCTGAAATACTAGTGATTAGAGAAACCGCACGGTTATTAGGCACTAGAATCCAAAATTGTGATTTATACGTTACACTTGAACCATGTGCAATGTGTGCATCAGCGGCGTCATTAGCACGCGTTCGTCGCCTATATTATGGTGCCTATGATGTCAAAAGTGGCGGCGTAGATCATGGAGCACGTGTTTTCACCCACAGTAATTGTCATCATAAGCCAGAAATTTATGGTGGGATTAAAGAGGAAGCTAGCAAGCAATTATTAAAAAAGTTTTTTTCTAATCGACGATAATTCATCTAAAAATTTAAATAAGAGACTTATTAGATAAAACCTTTCTTATCAATTCACACGTCTCCTCTATTCCATATAACGCAATAAATGATCCCATACGCGGACCACTAGATTGTCCCAATAACACCTCATAAAGACACTTGAACCAAGATTTCATATCTTCAAAATTATGACTTTTTCCGACTTCATATAATTGTTTTTGAATATGAGCACTATCAGAGTTCTTTGGGATCTTGTTCAAAGATTGCAATAAGTCATCAAGAGCGAGTCTCTCAACCGCATTAGGTTGTCTATATTCTTTATTAGGCCTCACAAAATCTTCAAAGTAATTAATGGCATAATCTGTTAATTGATCTAGGATAGGGGCTTTTTCTGGAGTTAAGCCCGGGACATATCGCGAGATAAAATACCATAATGCAGCCTTATCTCCAGAATTTATTACAGACACTAAATTTAACAGAATCGAATAGGAAATTAATGAATTTTCTTTTGGTGGCGTGCCATTGTAGATATGAAAACATGGATTAACCAATTGTGCTTTCTCATCCTGAGAATAATAATTTGATAGATTTTGAAGATATTCATCAACATTTTTTGGAATTACATCAAAAAATAGACGTTTTGCTTGATTTGGCTTTTGATACATAAATTGACTAAGTGAACTTGGTGGGCCATACCTCAACCACTCCTCCATTGATATACCGTTGCCAATTGATTTAGAAATTTTACGACCTTCCTCATCTAAAAATAATTCATAAGTAAAATTTTGAGGCGGAGAGAACCCAAGAGCTTTAGTAATCGCAGATGATAGTTTAACCGAGTCTATTAAATCTTTACCAGACATTTCATAATCAACGTCCAGTGATATCCAACGCATAGCCCAGTCAACTTTCCACTGCATTTTACATGCACCACCCGTGACTGGAATAGTTATTTCATCATTTTTATCATCAATGTAAGTAATTGTTCGCATTTCTACATTATGAGAAACTATTGCAACCTGAAGCACCTTTCCCGTTCTCGGGCAAATAGGTAGAAACGGAGAATAAGTTAAGCGACGCTCTTCACCAAGCGTAGGTAAAATTATATTTTTTACCCGGTCGTAATTACGCAAAATTAGCAATAATGTATCATCGAATTCACCACTTTGATATGTTTCAGTGGCAGATTTAAACTCATATTCAAAGCCAAACTCATCCAAAAACTCTTGCAATTTAATGTTATTATGTTCGCCAAAACTATTATGTTCGCCGAACGGGTCTGGAACTTTGCTTAAAGGTGCTCCAATATAATTATTTAATAATTCTTTTTGAGGCACATTATCAGGAACCTTGCGAAATCCATCCATGTCGTCAGAAAAAGCTATTAGTTTTGTGGGTATGTCAGATAGTAATTTAAAAGCGTTTCGAACCATTGTAGTTCTAGCTACTTCGCCAAAAGTACCAATATGCGGCAAACCAGACGGGCCATATCCGGTTTCAAATAAAACGTACCCTTTATCTGGACACTTATTTCTTATTCTCTTCAAGATAGCTCTAGCCTCTTGGAAAGGCCAAGACTTTGAGGCAAATGCCAATTGTTTCTGTGTGTCACTAATCTGCATAAAAATAACTATAAAATGATAAGAATGGCGGAAGTTAAGTTGCTTATCTACTAAGGTCAACGAATTTATGAATAAATTGGAACTTTGTTGGCACCCTTAATAATCACAGCTAAAGTAAACTTATGAATTTTAAAAATAATAACCTCCAAGATATTAAGTTACCCAATGCTCCTATATTAGTTGCAGATAATTCTGGCGCTTCACAAATAACAACGCATGGAGAAATTATACGGCTAGATAGAGGCGAGGCCATAAAAGAGCTTAATGCACACCCACAAATACTTTGTAATAAAAAAATTACAGGTAAATTCCTGCAAACCGATATTTTATATTGTTTTGATATTTTGGAACTTTTTGTTTTTATTTATCCAACAAGATTTATAGTTCCAACACACCAAGGGTTAGCCAAGACATTTAGCTTACGAAAACCCAATAGTACGGAAGAAGCCACCGAAACTCTGTTAGAAATCACTCAGCTACTTCTTTCTAAACTTTTGGAAGAATGTTCAAATTTATATAAATTAGCAGATATCATGAAACAAGCTGGATGGACTTGGGGTCCCATAGTCTTGCATAATTTACAAAATACAAAGCCAAATAAAGGAAAGACCGAAAGTATAAAAAACTTTAAAGTTTGGGAAAGTCTCCCAGAGTGGGAAGAAATAGATATATCTAGTGATAATAATAAAGTTGATGTAAAAAAAACTGATGTATTGGATAAATTAGAAGATCTTTTAGGCAAAAATTCAGAGAAACGTCCTGAACAAAAAGAATTCGCAATTTCAGCAAACAAGATGTTTTCATCTATTAAATCTAGTGCTGGCCCAACAGCGGTTATTGCTGAAGCGGGAACCGGTGTAGGCAAAACATTAGCATATATCGCTCCTGCAATACTATGGGCAGAGCGTAACAATGGAACAGTATGGATTTCCACTCATACAAAAAATCTACAGCGTCAATTAGATAATGAACTTGATCGCCTATACAAAAATTCTAACGACAAATCTAGAAACGTTGTAATTCGTAAAGGAAGAGAAAATTATTTATGCCTTCTTAATTTAGAAGAAGCTATTAACCAAGTGACACTAAGAAAAGATCAAACCACCATAAACAACGCGATCATCGCTCTCAGCTTAATTAGTCGATGGGTAATGGTAAGCAGAAATGGTGATATCAAAGGTGGTGATTTTCCAACCTGGTTATTTGATATCTTAGAACAACAACCTGAAAATAATTTAACTGATACCCAAGGAGAGTGTATATATTCCGCATGTAGACATTATAATAAATGCTTTATTGAGAAATCAGTTCGGAAAGCAGCGACAGCAAAACTAGTGATTGCCAACCATGCACTAGTAATAAGTCAATCATTAATCAAAACTGATAACTTACCAACTCCAAAGCATTATATCTTTGATGAAGGACATCATATATTTGGAGTAGCTGATAATTTATTTTCTATTCGATTAACTGGAAATCAAACATCCAATCTTAGGTATTGGATACTAGGAGCGCAATCCAATCAAAGTTCACGCGCGCGCGGCTTAAAAATACGAATACAGGACTTAGTCGAAGATAATGCTGCTGGTAAAAAAGCCCTATCTCAAATTCTTAATGGTGCTCATATATTACCCTCAACCGGCTGGCAAAAACGCATAGTGCAAGAGTTGCCGCTTGGACCGGTTGAAAAAGTTTTTGTACTAATTAGACAAAACCTAGATTTAACCAACAAAATTACAGAAACTAACTATGATATTGAGATTTCTCCTGAAATGGTCGATATTAAGTTGATTACAGAGTCAAAAAGACTCTTGGTTAAATTAAACACAATTTTAGAACCTGCAATAGACCTTATTAAGATCTTTAAACAAAAATTAAATGATGAAGATGATCCTCCTGATCTATATTCTGGACAAAGAATTGAAGCAATATTACGCACATTAGAGCGCCAATGCGTTTACCAGATCTCAATGTGGAAAGATATGCTAGAGTGTATTGGCAAAAAACCTAGCTATGGTTTTATTGACCTTTTGGCCCTTAATCGCATTCAAAATCGAGATTTTGATATAGGCCTAATAAGGCATTTAACAGACCCAACAAAACAAGTCTGCGAGAGCATACTTGACTCTTCTGATGGCATTTTAATTACTTCTGCCACATTACGTGACGATCAAGATTGGAATATGGCAACAATGCAAACTGGTTTAAACCATATTAAAACTATTCCAACTAAAATAGCACTTGCATCACCGTTTAACTATAAGAAACAAGCTCGCGTTTATATTGTAACTGATGTAGATAAGAATGATACTTCGGAGGTAGCTAAAGCATACAAAGATTTGATAATAGCCAGTGGGGGCGGCGGGCTCGGTTTATTTACTTCAATATCCAAGCTTAAAAGAGTTTATAGTGAATTAATGAGAATGCCCCAATTAAATAAACTAAATATCTTTGCACAGCATGCAGATAATATCGATGTTGGGACACTAATCGATATATTTCGAGAAGATGAAAACTCTTGTTTGCTTGGCACGGATGCGGTTAGAGATGGCATTGACGTTCCTGGTAGATCACTTCGGCTATTGATTTGTGATAAAGTTCCGTGGCCTCGTCCGAATATTCTTCACAAAGCGAGGAAAATTGATTTTAAAAACTTTAATTTAGGCCGTAATTATGATGACATCTTGGTGCGACTTAAGCTAAAACAAGCCTTTGGTCGTCTCATCAGAAAAAATAATGATTACGGTGTATTTGTTATGCTGGACAAAGCAATGCCATCCCGATTAAAATCAGCATTTCCAAATGATGTAAATATCCAACGATTAACACTATCGGAAACTATTAGTGAAACTAAAAATTTTTTATTAAAACAAAAGAATAATAACATAGAAAGTTTTGATGTTAATTAAACCATCTAGTAAGCTCCTAAAATCAATCGTAACTGATAGCAAACGTATTCCTCGTATTTATTTTGAAGGCAATCCAATTATGTCATATGTATTTTGGATGCGCCTAAAATGGATAAGTTTGAGGTTAAAGAAATATTCTAAAGAAAAAAATAAATGTCTAGATTTTGGCGGTGGTGGCGGTATTTTTTTGCCAACATTGTCTAAGTTATTCTCAAACGTTGTGTCTATTGACCTAGAAATTACCGAGGCTCAAAAGATATGTTCGGCTTTTAATCTAGAAAATGTTGAGCTTGTTAGCGCTGATATTCTATCCAACGAACTCTCGGACGCACCATTTGATGCCATTATAGCTGCAGATGTATTAGAACACTTTAAAGATGTTAAACCAGCAATAAAAAAACTAAATAAATGGCTTAAAACAGACGGTATATTGGTCACCTCTCTACCAACCGAGAATTGGATGTACGTTTTGCTTCGTTTGATATTTGGGGTGGAAAAGCCTTTCGATCATTATCATACCGGCTATGAGGTTGAGCGTTTGCTATGTGAAAATGGTTTTAAAAGGATCAATAGATCACAGGTACCGCTGTATTTTAATATATTACCTCTTTATCTAATTAGTGTTTGGCAAAAAAGTTAGTTTTTATAATTATCTGGTTTTTCCCAATCTCTTACAACCTCCCAGCCTGAACCGATCTTTTGAAATAAATATGATTTTTTACTGAGTAATTTCTTACCAAAAAGCTGTGACAACCCAGGAACAAGAGAATGTATAAGCACATAGCTTTTATTTTTCTCATCCTTAAGTTTTTTAGATATTTTTGATAAAGTTGGAGATGTGAAAGCAGCAATATAATCCGGGCGATGAAATTCTAAATAATAATTAGTTATTTTGTAAGACTCACCTGTCCCTTTTGGATCGACTATAAAAATATTACCATTCTCCGGAAAAAAGCTATTAATATCTCTCGCAACCGCCGTAAAGTGGGGTTTTGGCATCTCTAAATCAAATCGAATTTTATAACTAAAAAGTAGAGGCATAATTAAAACAAAGACTATAGGCAACCAGAGATACCCAGTGCTACGCCGCTCAAAAAATCCGAAATGGTTCAGTGAAATGATTCCACCAATAACTATAAAGGCAATTGCAGCCATTCCATTATGGGTTGAATAACGCCAGAAAGAAACGGCAGTAATAGCCTGGGTATGAGTGAAAGAAGCAACGTACATCAGAAACAAGAAAGATGTATATGCAAGAAAAATTACTCCAATTAAAATACTAATTTTATGGAATAAGGTTCTATACCTCAAGAATCCTTGTATTCCGAAGTAACATGCAATTAACATTGGAGTAAAAAATGCAATTTTTTTAAAAGCAACATAGGACATTTGTTTAATGATTAACGGGATCTCTTCTATGTTCCAACTTTTGAAAGGTTTCAATGTAGCCTCAATGTCGGCAATTTTACCGAGTCCATTTATTACATGATATCGCCAGCTTAGATAAACAATTAGTGGCAGTATTAAAATTTTAATAAAGTTTTTAAGATAAAGTTTTAGACGTATACTAGGATCCCTAATCGCAAGTAATGTGACCGCAAATAGTATTATGACTACGAAGACTAAATTTGTTTGCCTTATATTTATTAGGAGTGCTAGTAAAAATCCTAATTGCCACGCATGAGCGCCCCCATTTTTGGAATCTTCTTTATTAAGATTATTTATAAAGTAAAATCCCATTAGCAAAGAAAACCCAACAATCACCGACGTACTCGAGTCAGAATATGCGGTAAAGATAATCTTTTGAATGAATGTAGGATTAAAAATGGTTGATACAAGAATTACGACTGATGCGAATAACCAAGATATTCTTGGCTCTAATTCTCTACCAATTACTCTTAAACCTGTTCTTAAAGCAAACACTGAGAAAGTCATAATCAAAAACAAATTGAAAATACCTGGAATGTTATCCATAAATTTACCTGCAATAAGGGAACCTAAATAAGTTAAAAATGGCCACCCAAACGGGTAGCCCGGAAACATACTAGACCCCAAATCAGGAATTTCATTATTTGGAAAACCGTGGTATTTAAATAGATATTTGGAAGCCGGAAGCCAATGAGAAAATTCATCCCACTGCGAAGGTTGCATTGCGCTCACAACCAATAAGATTGGGATGGCTAAAATCATAATACGCCACGTGCCCGGGACAAATATAGCTTTTCTATGTTTAATAGCCCCATATAAACTGAATAATGATACTGTTAACAGTAAACCCGATAATATGTAAAATGATTGGTTTATGAAAATACCTATAGTAGTAAAAATAGCAGAAACAACGGCCCAACCAATAATAACATTAAGCTCTGCGAATTCTTCTTTATTATTAAATAATCTACCTATAGCAGATAAAAATATCCAAAGAATTACAGCGGAAGAAATAGTTACGAGCTGTTCAAAACTAACAAATATTAATGAAAAGTAGTCATACATAGAATAAAATACCAAAAAACCCCATTTCAATTAAAAACTGAAACAGGGCTTTTCTGAATGAGTTAAAATAAGCTCAAAGAACGGACGTTACATCATTCCGCCCATTCCGCCCATGCCGCCCATGCCGCCCATGTCAGGCATTGCTGGAGCAGATCCAGCGCCCTTCTCTTCGGGCTTATCAGCAATCATGGCTTCAGTTGTAATCAGCAAACCACCGATGGAACCAGCATCTTGTAACGCTGCACGCACCACTTTAGTGGGGTCAACAATACCAGCTTTTACCATATCAGTATATTTACCGTTTTGAGCATCAAAACCAATGCTTTGGTCTTTACTTTCAAGCAACTTGCCCGCAACGACTGCGCCATCAACACCAGCGTTTTCAGCAATCTGGCGAACCGGCGCCTCAAGAGCACGCTTAACGATGGTAACACCAACTTTCTGGTCATCATTTTCTGGACTTAGTTTATCAAGTGCTTTAGCAGCCCGCAGGAGTGCAACTCCGCCACCAGGTACAATACCTTCTTCAACAGCAGCACGCGTTGCGTTCAGTGCATCGTCTACACGATCTTTACGCTCCTTAACTTCAACTTCCGTTGCTCCACCAATATTAAGGACAGCAACACCGCCCGCTAATTTTGCAAGACGCTCTTGAAGCTTCTCTTTATCATAATCAGATGAAGTTTCTTCAACTTGACTACGGATTTGGTTACAACGACCCTCAATATCTTTCTTTTTACCAGAGCCTTCAACAACCGTTGTTTCTTCCTTTGTAATGGTTACACGCTTAGCTGATCCCATCATATCAAGCGTTACACTCTCAAGCTTAATACCTAAATCTTCAGAGATAACTTGACCACCTGTTAAAATGGCAATGTCCTCAAGCATCGCTTTGCGACGGTCACCAAAACCAGGAGCCTTAACAGCTGCAACCTTAAGACCGCCTCGAAGCTTATTCACAACAAGAGTTGCAAGGGCTTCGCCCTCAATATCTTCTGCAATTATAAGAAATGGTCGGCCAGACTGAACAACAGCTTCCAAAATAGGAAGAATAGGCTGAAGACTAGAAAGCTTACTTTCATTGATTAGGATATATGGGTTTTCCATATCGCAGATCATTTTTTCAGCATTTGTTACAAAATAGGGAGAAGTATAGCCACGATCAAACTGCATGCCCTCAACAACATCGAGTGATGAGTTTAAACCCTTAGACTCTTCAACTGTAATAACGCCCTCATTACCAACTTTACCCATAGATTCTGCAATCATAGCACCAATCTCTGCGTCGCCGTTCGCTGAAATTGTTCCAACCTGAGCAATTTCTTCGTTCGTATTCACACGTTTTGAACGCTTCACTAAGTCAGCAACAACTGTTTCCACAGCTAAGTCAACACCACGCTTCAAATCCATCGGATTCATACCTGCCGCAACAGCCTTAGAACCCTCACGCACAATCGACTGAGCTAACACAGTAGCTGTTGTTGTTCCATCGCCAGCTATGTCATTAGTCTTGGACGCTACTTCTCGAACCATCTGGGCGCCCATGTTCTCAAACTTGTCCTCAAGTTCAATCTCTTTCGCTACGGTTACACCATCTTTCGTAATCCGAGGTGCTCCAAAACTCTTGTCCAATACTACATTACGCCCTTTTGGACCCAATGTTACTTTGACCGCATTAGCCAATATATCCACACCCGCAAGCATCTTTGCTCTAGCAGATGCGTCAAATAATACTTCTTTCGCCATCTTAAATGTTCTCC
>JADHRD010000042.1 GCA_016777585.1 Rhodospirillales bacterium
TACTTAGCAACTTCAGCCGATTTTGGTACTGTTGGAGATTCATTAATTGGTAAGTGCAATAAAGCGGCTACCAATCCAAGTGCAACAGTTAGCTGCCATATTAAATCATATGAGCCAAATGCATCAAAAACATAGCCACCAAGTGCGACTGATGTAAACGCGCCCAACTGATGTGCACAAAATACTAAACCACTTAAAGTCCCAAAATAACGTAGACCAAAAATTTGTCCAACGAGTGCATAAGTTAGTGGAACAGTAGCTAACCATAAGAGACCAATCGCTGCTGCAAAAATGAGGGTTGAGGTTGTTGTGATTGGGACAGTTAAAAATACGATAAATACGATCGAGCGCATAAAGTAAATTGAACTCAGTAAATATTTTTTACTAAATTTATCTCCCAAATATCCAGCAACAAATGTTCCAACAAGATTAGCTATGCCGATTATACTAATCGCGGCCCCAGGCAACCAGTCTGGCATATTTTGACTTTGCAAGTAACTCGGTAGGTGGCTCATCACAAACATGACATGAAAACCACAAACAAAAAATCCCGCTGAAAGCAATACGTAGCCAGTGTGTTTTCTCGCTCTATTTAAAGCCTGGGAAAGTGTCTCAGCATGTTGTTTAACATTATTACTGGTCTTGCCTCTCAGAAAATAAGCCAATGGTACTGTAAGCGATAACATTATAGCCAAAATAATAAGCGCTTCCTGCCAACCAAAAGTATTTATTGTATACTGATTAAATGGCGCAATGATGATCTGGCCGCCTGTACCTATCGCACTCACCATACCAAAAAATTGGGTGCGGCGATTTTCAGGAACGTTGCGTGCTACCACTGACATTAACACAGCCCAAGTTGTACCCGCCCCAGAAATACCAATAATAATTCCAGCACTCGCATGCAATTCCCATATTTGGTCTGCATAAGCCAGCCATATCAAACCTAGAGCCTGCAAAGCCCCTGCTACGGCAATTACTCGACCAGATCCAAATTTATCTGCTAAACCACCCACCAAGGGTTGAAATAATCCCCAAAATAAATTTTGAATAGCTAGAGATAACGAAAAAACAGTAAACCCAACACCAAAAGCTTGAGAAATTGGCGTTTGCCATAAACCAAAGCTTTGCCGCATACCCATTGTTAGAAGAAGTACCAGACTACAACAAATAACTATCAGAACCGCTTGACTACTTACTTTTTCTTTCAATGTCTCTGGCACTTAGAGCTCCTAGATTTTTTCAAATATTTACTGATTTTAAACTTCAAAAGATCTTTAATCAAACAGATGGATTATGAACTAATTATATTACAAATTAACTGAGAAAATAGAAACTATACCTGTAACTCAGGCAAATCCTTGAAATATTCTAAAGCTTCGGGATTAGCTAAAGCTTCTTTATTTTTTATTGCGCGTCCTTCAACAACGTCTCGGACTGCTAGTTCAGTTATTTTGCCTGACTTAGTTCTAGGAATATCTAAAACAGCTATAATTTTTTCTGGAATATGGCGGATTGTACAACTCTTTCCAATTTGAGATCGAATTAAATTTCTTAATTCATCATCTAAAGAATACCCTTTTCTAACCACCACGAATAATATTATTCGAGTATCGCCGTCCCATGCCTGACCAATACATAAACCTTCAATAATCTCATCAAATTGCTCAACTTGTCGATAAATTTCAGCTGTGCCTATTCTTACTCCTCCAGGATTTAATGTCGTATCTGATCTGCCGTAGATAATCATTCCACCCCTTTCGGATAACTCGACCCAGTCTCCATGACACCAAACGTTAGGGTAAGTGCCAAAATAGGCTGCATGATACTTTTTATTTTCAGGATCCCCCCAAAAACCAACGGGCATTGATGGAAAAGGTTGCTTGCAAACCAAATCACCCGCCTCTCCTATCAACGAATTACCTTTTTCATCAAATACATCTACCGCAAGACCTAACGCTCGGGTTTGTATTTCTCCTCTCCATACTGCTCCAATAGGATTTCCAAGAACAAAACATCCCACAATATCGGTGCCACCAGAAATAGAAGCTAGGTGAATATCTGATTTAATATTTTTATACACATAATCAAAACTCTCTGGTACTAACGGCGATCCCGTTGACATCATCGATTTTAGGGAATTAAGTTTATGGGTTTCAACTGGTTTGATATTAGATTTCTTTATAGCATCAATATATTTTGCTGAAGTGCCAAAATGAGTCATTCCTTCCTCATCAGCAAAGTCGAATAATATATTACCATCGGGATAAAATGGTGAACCGTCATAAAGTAACAAGGCAGCTCCACAAGCAAGACCAGAAACAAGCCAATTCCACATCATCCATCCACATGTTGTAAAATAAAAAATGCGGTCATCTTGCTTTTCATCTGAATGCAATAAATGCTCCGAGATATGTTTAAGTAGCGTCCCGCCAGCGCCGTGGATAATGCATTTTGGAACACCAGTTGTTCCTGATGAATACATTATATAAAGCGGGTGATTGAAAGGAAGTTGTTCAAATTTAATTGAGATAGCTCCAAAATCCTCAATAAAATCATCAAATATGATAGCATTGGGAATTAACTCAATCTTAGGGGACTCATTTTCGTACGGAACAACAATTACCTTTTCCACTGAGGGAAGATTACTCACAATCTTAGTAAGTTTATCGATTATTGAATGGGGCTTCCCATTATAATAATAGCCATCACATGCTATAATAATTTTTGGGGTTATCTGCCCGAATCGATCCAATACACCTTGTACACCAAAGTCTGGAGAACATGAAGACCAAATTGCGCCAATACTTGCACTGGCGAGCATTGCTATTATTGTTTCAGGCATATTCGGCAAATAACCGCCCACACGATCCCCTTCACTTATACCCGCAGCTTTCAAGGCCTGAGAAAAGCGTGACACTTGATCAAATAACTGTTTGTGGCTCAGTCGAGATTTTACTTTATCTTCACCCCAGAAAACTATTGCGTCACGGGTGTCTCTTCGACGTAGAAGATTCTCTGCGTAGTTTAACTTTGCGTCTGGAAACCACTTTGCCCCCGGCATTTTCGCCGAGTCCTCAATAATCCTAGTGCCCCAAGTTTGAGCAACTAAGCCTGAAAATTCAATAAGAGAAGACCAAAATTTTTCTTTCTGATTTATGGAAAACTCATATAAAGCATTAAAACCATTAATTTCGCAATTATACTGTTTTTCAAGGAATCGGATGAACAAAACAATGTTACTATCTTCAATACGCTCTTTGCCTGGTTCCCAAAGGCTAATGGTTTTAGTGCTCATCTATCATGGCCATTCTTTAGAATATTTAAAAAATGAGTGTTATACAAATTACGTATTAATTCAATAAATATAATTTGAGTCAAATAAGCTGGTTTTTTAAATTTATTTACTTAGGTAGGAGGTTCTATAATATTTGTAACAACTACTGATATAACTAATCGCGAGTCCCACAATGATCGATGAAATGACTTATATTTTAGAGTTAGAAGTTCTTTGCTTAAATGTTTAATAAATACATAAAAGATCTACCCCCAAACATTAAAGGAGGGTTATGGATGGTTCTAGCTGGCCTTTTTTTTACCTTTTTGGGCGTTATGATTAGGATGGCAAATAATGAGGTTCATATACTAGAAATTGTATTTTTTAGGTATCTTTTTAGCCTTTTAATTATGGTACCTTGGGTATTAAGACTAGGTGTTGGTGGGCTCAAAGCTAAAAATATCCCATTACTTTTCACAAGAAGTATTTCAAGCTACATCGCTGCAATCCTGTGGTTTGCATCAATGATTTATCTTCCCCTCGCTGAAGCTACTGCTTTAGGATACACTACTCCACTATTTGTAACTTTAGGCGCTGTTTTATTTCTGAATGAGATCGTTGGAAAACAACGATGGTTTGCTTTAGGCATTGGATTTATTGGTATTTTAGTAATTTTAAGGCCTGGTTCGGCAACCTTTGCCATGCCAGCCCTACTTGCAATAGGCGGGGCTATTTTTATTGCGTGCTCAGCTCTATTGGTAAAAATTTTAAATAAAACTGATACACCTGATATAATAGTTCTGTATATGGCTATATTTTCAACTCCCATCTCATTGATTGCTGCACTTTTTGTATGGAAGACACCATCTTATGAAGCTTTAGCTTGGTTATTCGGAATTGGTTTATTTTCAACTTTTGGCCACTTAGCTTATACTCGTTCATTTGCTGCCGCGAATGCATCCGTGGTGCTACCCTATGATTATATGAGACTTTTAATGGTTGCAGCAGTGGGCTATGGTTTTTTTAAAGAAATTCCAGATATATGGACATGGGTTGGTGGTGTCATAATTATAATATCAACTTTTTATATAAGCCGCCGCGATGTTATTAAGTTTGGCACAACAGATCAGAAAAATAAATTACAGTCTATCAAGGTTTCGACTTAATTGAGGAATTAAACATTTATAGAATCCTTTTTATTTGTACGGGAAACATTTGTCGATCACCTACTGCTGAGGGTGTTTTCCGAACTCTAGTATCCAACTACAGACTTGAAGATAATATTTTTATAGACTCTGCCGGAACAGGTTCGTGGCATCAGGGTGCACCGCCAGATACAAGAACACAAAATGCCGCAGCATCGCGCGGTTACGACTTATCAATGATTAAATCAAGGCCAATAGTTGACAACGATATTAAGAAATTTGATCTTTTTGTTGGAATGGATAACTCAAATATTAAATTTTTAACCGAGTTCATACCAATTGAATTACACACTAAGGTTTTCCGATTGATGGATTTCTCAAAATCTTCAGATATTAGAGAGGTCCCTGATCCATACTATGGTGGGTTTAATGGTTTTAGCGAAGTCCTTGATTTAATTGAGGGCTCTTGTGAAGGTTTAATCCGATATATTATAAAACAATAATTATAGGGGTTTTACATAACCTACCACAGTGAAAATTATTTTAAGCGAAAACGTTGTGTTAATAATATTTCCCAGACCTCCAAACCTATAGTCCTAGAATATTGTCTCAGTACAATTACCTTAAAAATACTTTAGGGCACAAGAATTCTGGTCCATTTTACGTAAATAAAGTCAATACACCAGTGTAACTATAAAGCCTATTATTTGAAATTTCGCCATTTGCGTATAAACCGATAAGAGGAATATTTCCCAAAATATTTTTAATAATCTGAATTTCAGCGTTAACTTCGCCGAACATATTAGGACCTCGGGCAATACAGGAAATATAAATACCTCCTTTAATTGGATTTTCTGCGCGTTTCTGTAACTTTAGAACCATTTCTGCTAGATCTTTCTGAGCGGTATTGGAGTCACGACTAACAAACATTAACTGATCACCAGGTTCTACCGGCGCAGCAATTGCAAAAACGCCTTCTTCTGGGTCTACACCTAACAGATTTCTTACCACATAATCGCCGGTGTCTGAACCTAATACCGGCAAAGCTACATGCACAAATCCCGCAACTTTGTTTAAATCCCGAGACAAAATATCACCGATATCCTCTTGAAATACTTCAACAGCATTTCGTCCATCTAAACCAATAATAAAATTCTCAGAACATTCGGTTATTTGATGAGTAATACCGATTGGCTGACAACCCTGCGTTAATGCAGTGACGACATTGACTTTTGAGTTCAAAATTAGTCCAGAGACACCACCACCGGTGATGGACTCTGCTACATGGTGTTTGGGCGCCTCACTCAAGGTTAGAGCTCCCAATAAATATCCCTCAGTTCCAATAGCTATATCATTCATTATTTCCAAAACTTGTTCATTTCCGCAATCCGCATGTATTAAAATAATTGAAGGAACTTGCGAGAGGACATTCTCATCAATTTTTTCATCGCCATGCTCGTCTTCAATTTCATCTATAGTTTCCATAATTTCGAAAGAATCAGGGGGCAAGGTAGCTGTTAAAACGGCGATTGCAGGTACATCGAAGTACTCCTTGCCTTCATCATTGCCAATGGCACAAATTCCCATTCCAACGCTTCCTACCCATTTTTCAATACCAGTATCCGCTTTAAGAGTTTCCAAAATTGAGGATAAAAAGGGAGCTATCGGTTCAGTAACATAGAAAAAACCAATATTTGCTTTGGGATTCTCTCCTAAATTATGCAAACAATCATCTAAAGTAGTCTTCCAGTCAGTATTTTGAGCATGTGAACATTTAAACATTCTAAAATTTTTCCATAGTTTTCTTATGCTAATTTATTAAATTAATAACCATAGGCAACATCCGCTTGATAATTTCTTCAACACCCGCCTCATTTGGGTGAATACCATCAGGTTGATTTAAATGCGGCTTATTTACAACTCCATCCAGAAAAAACGGATATAACTGACTATTAAATTCATTAGATAATCTAGTGTAAATTCTATTAAATTCTTTGCCATACTCTTTTCCTAGATTAGGTGGAGCAAGCATACCTGCAATAAGAACCTTTATATTGTTTCTTCTTAATTTTTCCATGATAGAATATAAATTATAGTAAGTTACTTTTGGCTCTATTCCCCTTAACCCGTCATTTGCCCCCAACTCAAGAATAACAACATCTGGCTTATCTGATAGAGCCCATAAAATCCTATTGTTTCCTCCAGATGAAGTATCTCCCGAGACGCTTGAAGAAATTATTTTAACGCTTTTACCCATTAATTTTAGAGACCGCTCTAATTTCGCGGGAAAGGCGTCTTCCTGCTCCAAACCATAGCCTGCCGTCAAACTATCACCAAAGATCAGAATTTTTTTTATATTTTCGTTTGCTTGAGAAACCGAAACAATGGATATAGTAGCAGCAATGAGTAGGAGTTTACTAAAAAATGTTATCAAAAGGTAAGCCTAAGGTTAAATATATCTGATCTACTAGAGTTTTCTAACGTATTCCATTGAGAAGTGTCCGTATTTTTTAAAGATAATAGTCTTTCAATTTTCTTTTATGAACACCAGAACCCCAATATAAACTAATTTGATATTACATATGTCTGAAATTTTCAAAAATACAAACTCTAAAATTCCCATAAATGGACAGTTAGCTATTGAACTGGAGAATGTTAAGCTCACTTTACCAAGTTTAGCGGGTGAAGTTCAAATATTGCGTGGTATTAATTTAGCTGTAAAAAACGGAGAGTCTATAGGAGTTGTGGGTCCATCTGGTGGTGGCAAATCGAGTATGATGATGGCAATAGCCGGCCTCGAACGGGTTACATCAGGCACGGTTAAAACGGCTGGTTTTAATCTTTCGGATTACAATGAGGACAAACTTGCTAAATTTCGTCGTGATAATGTTGGAATCATTTTTCAGAACTTTCACCTAATCCCTACTATGACAGCCATAGAGAACATTTCTATTCCTTTGGAATTTGCTGGTTTTGTTGATCACCACGATAGGGCACGCAAGCTGCTTGGGAAAGTAGATCTTGAAAATCGGGCTTATCATTATCCAGCACAATTATCTGGTGGCGAACAACAACGAGTAGCTCTTGCAAGGGCATTTGCAACTAAACCAGCAATTCTACTCGCTGATGAACCAACTGGTAATTTAGACCAAAAAACAGGTAAAAAAGTAATGGATTTAATATTCGAACTTCACGGCGATTCCAATACAACCATGTTGCTAATTAGTCATGATCCAATTCTTGCAAATCGTTGCGATCGCATTATTGGCTTGGCGGATGGTAAAATCATAGAAAATAGTGATGGCAAATAATCTCTCTCTCGCAATAACATTCTCATTGAGAGAAATGCGGTCTGGACTAAAAGGGTTTTATCTTTTTATAAGTTGTTTAGCTATAGGGGTAGCGGCAATTGCTGGTGTAGGGACTGTATCTAAATCAATTGAAGCAGGCCTCGCAAAAGACGGCAGAAAACTCTTAGGTGGAGATTTTTCAATTCGTCTAATTCATCGTTCAGCAACAGAAAAACAAAAAAAATTTTTTAATAAAATATCAGATTTCTCTGAAGTAATTGAGATGCGCTCAATGGTTCAGTCCAATAAATCTGCAGCTTACAGGACACTTGTGGAATTAAAGGCTGTGGATCAAGCATATCCCCTCGTAGGTAATATCTTGTTAAAACAATCTCTAACCTTAAAAGAAGCACTTCAAGAGAAAGATGGTGTATTTGGTGCAGTGGTTGATAAAAATTTACTGACTAAGTTAAATTTAGAAATCGGAGATATTATAAATATTGGGGAGGCCAAATTTCGCTTAACGGGAACAATAAAGAAAGAACCAGATAAAGTAACAAATATTTTAAGCTTCGGGCCAAGAGTAATGATTGCATCCCTTGGCCTATATAGAACGAAACTTGTTCAACCGGGAAGTCAAATAAGATACCGATACAGAATAGCGTTATCAGATTCTGCAAAAATTATAAATTGGCGAAAGGAACTTGATAAGGCATTCCCAGCAGCTGGTTGGCGAATCCGAACTTCGAACGAGGGCACTCCGGGTTTAAAGCGGTTTATTGACCGTATGACCTTATTTCTCACGTTTGTAGGATTGACAACCCTTATCGTTGGAGGCGTTGGGGTAAGCAACGCAGTATCAAATTTTCTCAGCGGTAAAAATAAAATCATAGCCATTTATAAATTTTTAGGGGCACCGAGCGACTTAATATTTTGGATATATGCGCTTCAACTGGGCGTACTTGCATTATTTGGCCTCTTGTTAGGGGTTTTAATGGGAGCAATATTACCGGCCATAGGATTTTTAGTTCTGAACGATGTTTTTCCGGTTAGTCCGGTAATATCAGTCTACCCAAAACCTTTGGTTGTAGCGGCAATTTATGGAGTTTTAGTTGTTCTAATATTTTCTACTTGGCCGCTGGCCAAAGCTAAGGCAATTCCTGCGACAAATTTATTCAGAGATAAAATACAATTGGGGGAAATTAAACCTCACGGTGGTTATAAAATTATACTAGCCATTCTTTGCGCCACTTTGGCCTCCGTTATTTTAGTAAGCTCAGATGATATTTTGTTTAATTTATATTTTGTTGTCGGCACATGTTTTGTTTTCTTGATTTTAAAAATATTTTCTACTCAACTCATTCATTTGTCACAAAAAATTACTGTGAAGAACAATACTGCCCTGAGATTAGCTATTACAAATTTACATAGACCGGGATCGAACGCTTCAAGTATTGTTTTATCTCTGGGACTTGGACTAACCGTCCTAGTGGCAATCTCATTAATAGAAGATAATCTGGTTAACCAAATCAAAAAACGGCTCCCTGATATGGCACCAGCTTTCTTTTTTCTAGATATCCAAACAGATCAAAAATCACAATTTGATCAGGCTATTAAAGAAATATCAGGTATTGGTGACTATAAGCGAGTTGCGACGTTAAGGGGTCGGATCGTTAAAATTAATAGTATCTCGGTTGAAAAAGCAGAGATATCACCAAACGTGCTCTGGGCTATCAGAGGAGATAGGGCCCTAACCTATGCTAACGTGCAGTCTGAAGATACTAAAATTACAGCAGGTAAGTGGTGGCCAAAAGAATACAGTGGTAAACCATTAATATCACTAGATTCAGCTATAGCTAAAGGTTTTGGAGTTACCGTAGGAGATACATTGACGTTAAATGTACTAGGAAGAGAAATTATAGGCGAGATTGCATCACTCAGAAAAATTAATTGGCGCTCATTGCGTTTTGATTTTGCAATAATTTTTTCCCCAGGAGTTATAGATAGCGCACCACACAGCCATATAGCGGCTCTTCAAGCACCTGAAGCGTTAGAAGATAAAATTGAAGAAAGTATAACAAATAAATTTAAAAACGTTTCGATAATTAGGGTGCGTGAAGCTCTTGAAGCAGCTACTCAAATTCTAAATGGTATTGGCATGGCCGTTCGATCTATTTCCTCAATTACATTGTTAGTGGGTAGCCTAGTTTTAGCTGGAGCGATCGCAGCCGGCAGGCAGCAACGTATTTATGATGCAATAATTTTCAAAGTATTAGGCGCTACACGATGGATCATTATAAAAACATTAATATACGAATTCTGTATTCTTGGCTTTCTGACATCATTTTGTTCCATCGTTTTAGGCACATTGGTCGGATGGACAGTCGTAAAATATCTGATGGAGCTAAATTGGCAATTTAGTCTACAATCTATCTTAATGAGCGTCATTATATGCCTAACAATAACTATTATTGCAGGGTTGGCCGGTACATGGTCTGCACTAAGCCAAAAAGCAGCTTCTCAACTCCGTAATGATTAATGGATTTTTAGACACAAAGAGTGCATTTTTTTAGAATTTCCACACAGTTACTCTTGAATTTCTATAAAAAACCACCATATAATGAGAGAAATTAGATAAATATTTTAGAGGAATAATCATGGCGTTCGGAAAAAATGAAAATCAAACAATTCGTTTAACTGGTTTAGCTCAATCAGACGCGTCAGCGTTAAACTTAGGCCTTAGACAGTATATGTTGCGTGTATACAATTATATGGCATCAGGCCTTATATTGACGGGGATATTTGCTTATGGTGCTACAAAATTTCCAGCCTTCCTAAATATGATGTATTCGGTTGGACCCAGTGGTTCGGCGAGCCCTACGTTATTTGCATGGATTATCATGCTATCACCATTAGCTTTTATTTTGGTGCTAAATTTTGGCATTCAAAAGATGAAAGCGTCCACAGCGCAAATGGTTTTCTGGCTTTTTGCCGCAATTATGGGCTTATCGTTAACACATATTTTTCTTGTTTACACGGGCACTAGTATTACGAGGGTGTTCTTTATAACCGCTGGAACTTTTACAGCGATGAGCCTTTACGGGTATACAACAAAAAGGGATCTTTCAAAATTTGGTTCGTTTCTGTTTATGGGATTAATCGGAATTATTATTGCGTCGGTAGTTAATATTTTCATGCAATCCTCAGCGATGGCATTTGTGATTTCCGTTGTCGGCGTATTAGTATTTGTTGGCCTGACAGCCCACGATACCCAGAATATTAAGAGAATGTATGTTGAGGGCGAGCATTCTGAATCTGCTTCAAAAAAAGCCGTTATGGGTGCATTAAGCCTTTATCTGGATTTCCTAAATCTCTTTATTATGTTGCTTCACCTTATTGGTGATCGCAAATAATTTAATATTGGGCCCAAAATATATGTTTTTGGGCCCAATCTAATACAGAAAACGCAAGTTATAAGATCAACACGAGTTGTTATCCATTCTGATACTTGAAGATGATAGCTAGTGATGCTGTGCTTAGAGTTTTTTTCCTTCGCTATTGGCTAATTCAGGAAGTCTATATCTAAAGTGGTCAATTCCGTAATTACTGCAAATATTACCCAAAATATAGATTTAATAGGGTCATAATTTGGCTTCTCAGCCAGCGTATTTCTCTTAATCGCTGGCATCTACTCAAATGCCATACAATATTTTGCTGGATTATTTAATCCTATACGAATTTACACCGTAGTATTAGCCACATTTTTTTTTAGCACAGTTATAACAACTTATTTTAATATTTTATGACACATTAAGTACTGCCCATAGGATTGGCATCAGGAACATTTTTGGAGAATAATGTGCTTATTTTTAATTATACTTATCACCTAGTATTTAGGGTATAACCTATTTTTTCTCTCGAAAAATGGTTGGAAAAATAAATAGTCGAGATAATATAGAGAACAAGCAGGAGGAGGAAAATTAATAATGGAGAAAACTAAACCAGCGCTAAATCTTAAGTTTTTATCTCACGGCACGTTAATCTCGCGGAATCTAGAGAAAAGTAAAGAATTCTATCAGAATTTCTTTGGTTTAGAAGTTGTGAGAACAAGCCCAATATCTCTTATGATTCGAATGGGAGGCAATCACGTGTATGCGGTTGTCGAAAACAAAAGACATGACTCTGAAATGCACTATTTGTTTCATAACGGCCTCGATGTGGATACAGATAAGCAGGTGGATGAGGCTCATTTAGTGGCAACCAATCAAGCCAGCAAATGGGGGTTAACGAAAATCTCAAAACCGAGAGCTCAGCATGGTACATACAGTTTTTACTTTTGGGACGCAGACTTTAATTGCTGGGAGATTTTAAGTAATCCAGATAGAGGTTATATGTGGATTTTTGATAAAGGTGATCAAGAGGGGATAGGCCATATGGACAAGAACTACGATCGTTCTGAGGTCAGTAAATAAAGGTTACCACTAAAGTATAGTAAGAATTAAATACTATTAATATAATAAAAATAATTTATTAGCCTAATTTATTTACTCAGAAAATCCATCGCAGCATTTAATTGGCTCATATGGTCATGATTACCCAATTCTCCATCTGGATGATAAATAGTGGCAAGTTCGCGGTATCTTCCCCTTAGGGTTGCTAAATCTGGTCGGTCTGAAGGTGGCAGACCCATAATATAAAGTGCGTCTTGTCGCGTGTGGATCCCATGGATGAGTGGTTTAAACAGTAATAAAGAAAATGCTTTGCTACGGAACTCGAGTTTTTCTTCTAATTTATTATAAGCGAGTTCTATAGTTTTGTTTTGATTTCTTATTCGTTGATCTTCATCAATCATTATTCGATCTTTAATTGTGATTACGTGTTCACCATAACTGAGAATTAGTGCCAAGTTCAATGCACGTCGTATTAGAATTATGTTATATCCGGGGGAAAGACGAGCCTGTAGCCTTGGCTTCCTACTCCATGGGCGGCCTTTAGAACGACCAGACTTAATTATAGTTTTTTCTCGGTCATTGAATTCTGGTTCCCCTGGATCTTCAAATGTATTAATTATATTTTCGGGAATTACAATTAAGATTGATCTAGCTAGGTCGCCAACATTTATTAATCTTCGGAGAGCCAAATCTAATATCCTATCTCTAAAATTACTAGAACAGGTAATAGTATATGATTTTTTTAATATTTTATTATTTTCTAATTCGTTAATCATTCGTATATTTATATTCTTTGGTTGATTATTACAACTACTATCGTCTTTTCAAATAACTATAAAATTATTTACTATCTCTTCAAATTTTCTATCTTCAGTATTTCATTCAACCTATTGAATTTATGATATTTTTTTTATTAAAAATTTTAAAATAGTCTTGTTGTTTTTTTTATTAAAATATTTATAACAAACTTATTAAATTTCAAATATAATATTTCTAATAATTAATTATAATAAGTATCAATCAAAATATTGGTTATTTAAACTAATAAGGCACAAAATATAGTGTATTTTATTTATTTAAAAATAAAACGCAAATTTATCATTTGAAATGTTAGATTTTATAGATAAATATATGATTATAAACTATTATCATAAAACAACATATGTATATAGTATTTTTTTTTAAGTAGTGGGTTAGATAATGTTGGATTTGTAGAAGTCTGTGATTTCCTCTTTAGAATATCCTATTTCTTCCAATATTTGTTTGTTATGTTCACCTGATTCTGGTGACCGAAGCTTAATCTCACTTGAACTCCTACTCATAATTACTGGTTGACCCAATAAGCTAACTTTATTTTGATTACTGAGCTTCAACTCTTCAACCATTTCTAAATGCTTGATTTGTGGGTTTTCGAAAACTTGATCAATCGAGTTAATTTCCCCACAGGGAACACTATTTGCATTTAGATGTTCAACCCAATATTTAGATGTCTTCATAACTGTTTGTTCTTCAATTAGTGCATTTAGTTCATCTCGATTATTCGACCTTGCATCAGGGCTTTCATACTTTGAGTCTGTAATTAAAGCAGATAATCCCAAAGCATCGCATAAACGACGCCATATAATTTGCCCGCCACCAGCAATATTAATATGCCCGTCTAGCGTCCTAAAAACGCCCGTTGGAATGACCGTTGGGTGATTATTACCAGCTTGAGCAGGAACATCTTTATCAATAAGCCATCTAGCAGCTTGAAAATCTAACATAAATGCTTGAGCTTGAAGTAACGATGTTTGTACCCATTGGCCTTGGCCCGAAACTTCACGTTCAAGTAAAGCAATCATAATTCCTTGCGCACAGAACAAGCCCGCCGTTAGGTCGGCAATAGGAATGCCAACCCTCATTGGCCCGCCGCCAGGTTTTCCGGTAATTGACATCAAACCACCCATTCCCTGTGCAATCTGATCAAAACCCGGTCGATCTTTATATGGTCCATTCTGGCCAAACCCTGAAATGCTTGCATAAATCAGCCTATCGTTCAGTTTCTTTAAAGTTTCATAATCAATCCCAAGGCGATGTTTTACATCCGGCCTGAAATTTTCAACCACAATATCAGATTTAGAAACAAGTTTTTTGAATATATCCAATCCTCTTTTACTCCTAAGATTCAAGGATAAACTGCGTTTATTACGATGGAGATTCTGAAAATCTGAGCCAGAACGAGGGCCGCTAAGTTGCGATTTATCTAGCTTTTCGGGTAGTTCCACTTTAATAACTTTTGCGCCCCAATCAGCAAGTTGTCTTACTGCGGTTGGTCCAGAGCGAACTCTCGTTAAATCTAAAACTGAAAATCTCTCCAAGGCTCTTTTACTAGTCATTTTATATTGTTCCTTTTTTATTTTATTCTTTTCAACTGGTTCTTATAAAGTCTGGAACGCACCACGTATCCATTAGCATTCTTTTTAATATTTAAGACTTCTTCTGGCGATAACTCACGCTGAATTTTACCAGGTGAGCCCATTACTAAAGAATTATCTGGAATATTCTTACCCTCGGTAATTAAAGTATTAGCGCCAATAATACAGTTTTTACCTATTTTGGCGCCATTCAGAATAACACTACCAATCCCTATCAAAGTCTCTTCGCCAATAACGCAACCATGCAGCATACACATATGACCAATTGTAACATTTTTGCCAATATACATTGGAAATCCAGGGTCAGTATGCAACACACTACCATCTTGAATATTGGTACAATCGCCTATGATTACTGGTTCATTATCAGCTCGAATGACTGCATTCCACCAAATACTAACCTCAAGACCAATCTCAACATTACCGATTATGATTGCACTTTCTGCGACCCAGTGGCTATCCCCCGAATAACGCGGCATTAAATCACCTAAAGCATAAATCATTTGGTTTCTCCTAACAGCTGCCAGTTATTGACACTATTCCCTCAGAGGGTGTAAGGCCTATAAAAATGTATATTTTTTTCTAGCATCCGTCCAAGTAAGTTTTAAAATTTCATATACGTAGCTTTTACAGCTCTTAGCCGTCACTAGGATAGAATATTGGCAAACACTTCAGGTAAACCTTACAAAACATTTCAATCTAGCCCAAAATCATTTCTTGCACTGAGACATCCAGATTTTAGAGCTTATTTTATCGGTGCAGCTCTTGCGATGATGGCTGATTTTATTGAACACGTAATTAGTTACTGGGTAATTTTTGAAAAGTTTCAATCTCCCGCTTTAGCAGGATTTGCAGTAATTGCCCATTGGCTTCCATTTCTTCTTTTCTCAATCCATGCCGGCGCACTAGCTGATAAGTATGACCCCCGTAGAATTATTCAATTAGGTATGATTCTATTTATTTTTGTCTCTTTAGGTTGGGGTTACTTTTTTGTTTCTGACACTTTAGAAATGTGGCACGCCGTAATTTTATTAATTATCCATGGTTTTGCCGGCGTACTGTGGGGACCTGCGAGTTTATTATTTGTTCATGACATAGTTGGAGACAAACAATTAGAGAGCGGTGTCAGGCTGACTGCCACATCTAGAACACTTGGTATTTTACTCGGACCAGCAGTCGGTGGGGCGCTCCTTTTAATGGCTGGACCCGCATGGGGTATATTTATAAACGCATTAATCTACTTACCACTGCTAATTTGGCTCTGGAAGGCGCCTTATGGACACAAATATGAACAAAATAAATTAGGGATAGAAAGCCCTAAATACTCTCCTTCAAAGAAAATTATACGGGGTTTTTCAGATATAATTAAGACATTTCATGATATCTCGGGACACCGAATTATTGTTACGATGATACTTCTAGCAGGAGTGGTTTCACTTCTAGTAGGCAATGCATATCAGGCACAGATGCCCGAGTTTGCTAAGGCGTTGGGCGCTAATCAAGCATCTGTTTTATATAGTGCCCTTTTAACAGCAAGTGCGGCAGGAGCCCTAATAGCAGGTATTTTATTAGAAATTAGACCGATCTTGCCACTAAAAGCTCGAGTAGCATTTTCTTTGGCGATTTTATGGTGCGGCCTTATGGCAGGATTTGCTTTATCAACAAATTTTTATTTATCATTATTATTATTATTATTCGCGGGATTTCTTGATCTCTCTTTTAACTCCATGGCTCAAACACTGGTTCAACTAAATACTCCGACGGATCTCCGGGGAAGAACTATAGGTTTATTTAGCTCCTCGAGTTTAGGGTTAAAGACCTTCAGTGGAATATCGATAGGGTTTGGCGGCAGCTACTTTGGAGTCCACGCCTCTCTGTTCTACAGCAGTATAATATTAGTAATAATAATTTTCTGTCTATTAATTTACTCAGAAATAAAGAAACACACTAATATTCAGTAAAAATTTTGCATTAGAAAAAATTAGGCTCGTTTTTCTAACTCATCCAACATAGTCCAAACTCGCTCGATATGAGTGTCCTTATCATAGGAATTAAATAAAGCTGCCTGGGTTCTCATTGGGTCCCCCGTATAGTACTGCTCATACAAACGTTGTCTTCCAGCAAAACTTGATAATGCTGAATCATAAGCCAATCGCATTAATTTAATACGCCTTGGAGCGTCTGCATTAGCAACTTGAAAATATTTTTCAACATCTTCTTTTAAGTCTCCAGCTATTTCTGCAAATGATGGTACCGCAACTAATCCCCCCGCACCCAATGTAGTAATAATCTCGCATTGCCTATTATACATTTCAAAGAAGAAAGTCTGCCAAGTCTGTAAAGGCCTAATGCCCCCTACCCACGTTCCAAACTCAGTTTTATGAGCATCATGTTCGGCTGTTATTCGGCATGAACGAACAAATTCTGTCATAGAGATCATTTCAGCTAATTTTACTTGGACCGGAATATGTTGGTCAATTTTTGTAGATCGAGCGATAGAAAATGCTAGTGCCATCATAAATTCGGATTTTGCTTGTGCTCTCACTACCGATTGCATCAACATCGAATGAGCAATATAAGAATTTGGATTAACTTTAAGGTCAAAATCCGGGTCGCGATGAATAAACACCCTTTCCCATGGAACCAATACATCATCAAATATCACCATCCCATCTGACTCATCATACTGAAGTGATAGAGGATGATCCATTAGACTTGGCGCATTTGTATGAGCCACCGGTGGCCTACAAATAAATTTAAGTCCTGACGTGGACGTTGGAATTGCAAAACCAAAAGAAAAATCTGAAGTATCTCTTGTCTCATTTGACCAAGTTGCAGCCGCCGGCATAACTAACAATTCATTAGCCATTGCGCACAAGGTTGCTACCATTCTTGCGCCCCTTATGACTATTCCCGCATCAGTTTCCTTCACTATTTGTGCTACAATATCCGAAGTTTCCAGATGTGCAGGTTTTGATCTATCAATTTGTGGATTAACCAGAACGTGAGTCGTAACCGCGTCATTTTCTCTGACATGCTCATAGAAATTCTGTATATTTTGGCTTCCATCAAAGGCATCACGTTTAAATACATCTTTGGCCGCCGCGTAGTTTGAAATAATACAGTTTTTATAATCTGGGCTTCGACCCATCATTCCACAACTCGCATCCATCCAAACCTTTATTGCATCGTTACGTGCAATCACGTCATCGCGAGATTGAGGCTGTATGTGGGTCATACCAACTTTATCTCCAGACGTGGGGGAATTGTATGTCATTACGTCGCTGAGATCTGGATCAGATTGTATATCCATTAAATGAGCCATTGTTTTTGTAGCCCCAGAAAAACGGGGATCTGAAATTACGTCCTTTACACGTTCCCCTTCAATATATATTTCCCGCTCTGCTGACAGAGTATCTAAAAACTGCTTACCATTTTTTATTGGCATTTTGATTCCTTTTATAAAAATGACTCAAGGCTGTATCTGTTGAATGCTCTCATATCAAAAAAAAGGCATCTATTTTCTAACCATGATTTCACCTATTGAAACTTTTTTTGTTGCTTCATTGAGAAACTTCATAATTAAATAAGATTATTGAATAAGAAAACATTGAGTTTCTCGTATAGTTTTAATAGAAGATAAAAAAATCTAATTGTTGGGTTTAACGTTTTTAAGTTTTGACTCTCGATGCGCGACGTAACTAGTTGCCGAAATAATCATGAATCCACCGATCCAAGTATATAAATCTGGGGTTTCCTGAAAGAAAAGAAAGCCAAATAAGGCTCCCCAAATTAACCGAGTGAAATTGACAGGTTCAAGTGCACTAACATCAGCTAAGTTTAATGAACGCATTAGCGCATAATGACCCAGACTTAATAAAGCACCTATTAAAATTAGCCAGGGGAAATCACCAAGTGCTGGCCATATCCAGACAAATGAAGCAGAAACTAATGCAACTGGAATCATAAATAATGTAAGATACAAAACACACGTTGTTGAACTGTCCTGAGAAATCACTGATTTACCCAATAGTCTTTGAACAGCGCTAGCGACAACTGTTATGAACACCAACCATAATCCTATACCATTAATATAGCCAAACCCGGGCCTCATTACGACTATTGCCCCGATAACGCCAATACCGAGAGCCATCCAGCGTCTTGGTCCCATTCTCTCGCCGAGAAACATTACAGCCCCTATACTCGTACATAGTGGCGCCAGAAGATTGAGTGCAGAGGCATCAGCCAAAGGAATAAGCGTTAAAGCAGTAAACCAAGATAAAATTGCAATCCCATTTACAGTACCTCTATAAAAATGAAGCTTCAGCTTGAACGTTTTAAAAATCTTGCTCCCATATTTTATTGCACTAAATGAGAAAAACAAAAAACCAAAAAAAGTACCAAAAAACGTGATCTCAAGAGGATGTATATGCTCAGAAAGATGACGAACAATCACCCACATTGTAGTCAAAATGCCAGAAGATAAGGCTGCCCACAAAACAGCAGCAAAAGCTTGTGGTAATTTTAAGAGATTGGGCATATAAATCCTATTGGCTTGATCGCTTTAGTATATAAAAATCAAGGATTAGATAATAAGTATATAGATAGCTAATAAAACCCCATTGTTGCGGATTACTC
>JADHRD010000043.1 GCA_016777585.1 Rhodospirillales bacterium
TATAATAAGTTGCCAGCCTTACAAATTGATAGTGATAAAATAATTGCTCAAAGTGGATCGATAGTTCGGTATTTGGCTAAGATTACAAATCTGATACCTAGTGATGATATTTTAGCGGCCGAAGTTGATGCTTTATTTGAGACTTCCCAAGAGCTATTTTTTCCACTTAGCCCAACCTTAAACTTTGCTACAGGGGAAGCCTTTAAGGAGAAAAAAGAAAAGATTATAAAAGATTTTGAAAATAGGCTACCAGGTTTAGAACGGGAGTTGACTAAATATGATCACGGCCCTTTCTTCTTTGGCAATGAGGTTTATTATGGAGATTTTGGTATTTTTCATAATATTGATTTAGTCAGGCTTCTTGATGGAGATTTACTCAAACAATATCCGTTAATGTCAAAATTTATGGAAAATTTTGAAAACCTTGTAGGTGTTTCCGAATATTTAAATGCTCGCCCTAAACTTGTTGGAGTTGGGACGGAGCCTAAATTGATAATTAATGGTGTCGTGAAATCAACTGGTATCGTTGATGATTGATTTTGTAGATGTTTTAACATACTCAAATTAGATATTTTTCGTTTTAATATTAATGCAATTTATAAAAAAATTATTTGGCAAAAAAGATGTCTGACTTTAAATAAATAATTTTCCACTGATCAATAAATGATTTTCTATTAACCATATTCACTCCAGCTAATTAATGTTATATAATTGATTAATTATTTAAATTTAAAAGAGATTGAAGGTGTTTGATGTTCCTCACCAATCAATGGTATTGTGTCGCGCTTTCAAGTGAGGTGACCGACAAACCATTTCGTCGAATTGTATGTAACGAACCACTTTTGTTATATCGTAATACTGAGTCTAAAGTTGTCACTTTGGAAGATCGTTGTTCACATCGGCAAGCTCCTTTGTCTACAGGTGAAGTAATAGGAAATAATATTCAGTGTAAATATCATGGTTTTGTATTTGATAATGGGGGTAGATGCATACATATACCTCATCAGAACTCTATACCCGAGAGAGCTCATATTTCATCATATCCAGTTCAAGAAAAATGGGGTTTTGTATGGGTTTGGAAGGGCGTAAATGCAGAGGCTAACATAAATCAAATACCAGATTTACATTGGACAGAAAAAAAAGGGCGAAGCCCAGTTTACATTTACTTTCATGTCAAGGCTAACCATCAACTTGTAGCCGACAATTTATTAGATATTTCTCATGCAGATTACTTGCATTCGGATACATTAGGCTCAAAGTCGGGGGTGATGAATGGGCCACAACCAGATAGGGTTGAATTTAGGACATGGGACGAGGGAAATAAAGTTCATAGCTTTAGAAAATTAACAAATGTAGAGGTTGCCAGTTTTCCAAAAAAATGGGGTGGTTTCAAGAAAAATGTGGATCGCACAAATATTCAAATGTGGGAAGCGCCTAATACAGTCCATGTTCATCTTGAATTTGAAAATACAGAGAATAAGATTCTTATTAATCATGACCATATTATGACCCCTGAGACCGAGACAACTACACATTATTTTATGGACTTTACACGTGATTTTGGTATTTCTGGCACAGAATACCCGACGGATGCAGATGTTTATCAGGAACAGTATTCGGTTATAAGCGGCGATGATTTGCCTATGGTTGAGTCACAGCAGGAAAACATTCACCTCTATAACGGTGTCGTAGATGTTCCTGTGAAAGCCGATAAACTTATAAGTGCTGTTCATCGGCGTTTGGCTGATATGTACACTAAACAGGGCGTTTCTATTCCATCTTATGTTTTAGTTCAGAGATAATTGGAGAGATTAAATGCTTGAGCTGTATTATTTAGAGGAAGCAGACTCGATTTGTTCAAATCGTGTTCTTATGACGTTAAACGAAAAAAAAATTACCGATTGGATACCAAAAAAACTCGTGCTTTTGAATAGGGATCAGTTTTCTCCAGCTTATCTCAAGCTTAATCCTAAGGCCCAAGTCCCTACTTTAGTTCACGATGGTAATGTAATCAGGGAGTCATCAATTATTTGTGATTACATTGATGATTTAAAGACTGACTATCCATTAAAACCTTCTGATTTGGCCGATCGTTCGCTTTTAAGGGAATGGATTAAAGACTCTGATGAGTCGGGTTATCAAGCAACAGCTTCCCTAAACTTCGTAACAAAGTTTAGATTGGAGATCCCGATAGAAAAAATGGACCAGCGCTGGAAAAGTGTAACCGATATTGAGCGTCTCCATCGTCAACAGTCTTGTGTCTACGATGGAATGGACTCACCATATGTTCTAAGAGCCATTGGTGCCTGGGAAAGAATTTTTGAAAAAATGGAAAAAACTTTAACAGACGGTAGACCTTGGATTATGGGAGATCAGTTTACCTTGGTTGAAACAACATGTGCACCGTTTATAAAAGTTTTGGAAATGCTCCGTCTTTTAGATTTATGGATTGATGGAAGACCTAATGTGAAGAATTGGTGGGAGCGTATATCCGGTCGGGAAAGCCTCAAGGCTTTGGAGGAGTATCCTGGACAGGGTAGAGATGAAAATGCACCTCATGCGAAAGCAGGATTGATTGTGGTTGATAAAGTTAAGGAGCTAATTAATACCTATCGTCAATCGTTTCCAATGGTTTAGCAGTCGTTATTGTTAGTTTATTGTTAAAAAAGTTTTATGCCTTTATTTGGATTTGTCTTAATGAAATTAATTAATTTAACGGCTACAGAAATTATAGAGGGATTTGCAAATAATAATTTTAGTGCCTTGGATTTAGCTAGTGCGCTTTGCAAGCAGGTTGATAAGTATAGTTGTTTAAATGCTTTAATTAATTTTAATCCTGAATCTTTACTAAAGTTAGCCCAAAGATCAGACGACCGTAGGGCAAAGGGTGGAGTTATTAAATCTTTAGAAGGATTACCAATTGTTATTAAAGATAATATCGACGTTATTGGTCATCAAACAACAGCAGCTAATGCCTTTTTGAGGAGACATTCCCCTTCGTCACATGGTCCGGTAATTCAAGCATTATTGGATGCGGGTGCCATTGTAATGGCGAAATCAAATATGCATGAATTAGCTTTTAGTCCTGGAATTATAAATAATACGCCTGATCAAGAATGGAAATATGGGTTTTTCGGAAATACCTTAAATCCATATGATTTAAAACATTCGCCTGCTGGAAGTTCAAGTGGAACCGCTGCTGCAGTTTCCAGCAGAATGGCTCCAGTGGGTTTAGGAAGTGATACGGGCGGTAGCATTAGGAATCCAGCAGCTTGGTGCGGAATTTCGGGCCTTAGACCAACCATAGATCGGTATTCACAAATGTCCGTAGCGCCAATTTCTTGGACCAGAGATACCCTTGGACCCATGGCTAGGAGTGTTAAAGATTTAATTCTATTGGATGAGGTGATCACTGGTGAATTAGAACGACCAGAGGTTAAGCTTAAGGAGATAAGGCTTGGAATCAATTTTAAATATTTTTGTTCAGATGCAGATCCACAAGTTCTTAGTGTGTTTGAGCGTGAACTCGCGCGTTTGGAGGGGGAGGGTGCACAGATTGTTCCTTTAGAAATTCCCAATCTAGAGGAGTTGGTCCAAGAAATAGGTCACTCTATTTCTAATTATGAGATAGTCAGGGCCTTTCCCAAATATTTAGAAGACGGATGCTCTAAGATTAAGTTTGATGAAATTATTGCAGAGATTAGTGCTAGTGGTTTGCAAAGTACACTTCTGTCAATACAAAAAGAATCGGCAATAACTTCAAAATCTTATAATCATTCTATTCAAAGTGTTCGCCCTCGTTTGCAAAAGGTGTATCGGGATTGTTTTCTAAAAAATCATCTTGATGCTTTGGTGTTTCCATCTTCACTTATTCAACCCTTCGAACTACAGAACCCTGGCCAATATAAATATAAAGGTAAAGAAATATCTGCATTCGCTGCGAGTGGCCACAATGTCCAGCCTGCTAGTTTATGCGGTAGTCCAAGTTTAACTGTTGCAGCCGGATTATCTGATAGTGGTTTGCCTATAGGAATAGGATTTGATGGTTTGCATGGCAGTGACCGTAAACTGCTATCAATCGGTATGGCCTACGAAAATGTTCGGCCCACTATTCCCGTTCCAGAGTTAATAATGGAGAGTTGTTCATGAATGACACCTGGCGAACGCCACTACTGGTTATTGCCGCGGGATGCGTGATAGCAATGATGAGTTTTGGAACTCGTTCATCATTTGGATTTTTTTTGGAACCAATGATTAATGTTAATGGTTGGAGTAGGGAGACGTTTAGTCTTGCTATGGCTATTCAGAACTTAATTTGGGGGTTAGCGATGCCAGTCGCTGGAGCGCTGGCTGACAAATATGGCCCGATGAGAGTGATAATGATTGGCTCCTTATTATACGGTATGGGTATTCTGGGAATGGCTAATTATGAGTCGGCTGTTAGCTTGCATATATTTGGTGGATTAATTACTGGCTTAGGTGTTGCCTTTACATCTTTTTCGATAGCTATGGCAGCAATAGCACGTGTTGTTGGTCCTGAGAGGCGCTCGTTGGCGTTAGGCTTGGGCACGGCAGCAGGTTCTATGGGGCAAGTTGTTTTTTCACCCCTGGCATTAATGTGGATTAATGCTTTTGGCTGGTATGATGCGCTTGTGATTCAGGCTGCTTTAATGCTTTTGATTTTGCCTATCGCATTTATTTTACCTAATAACACAAAAGCGAAGGGTGAATTAGAGAGTAATCAAAGTTTGACAAATGCACTGTCTGAGGCACGAAATCATCATGGTTTTATTTTATTAACGATCGGTTTTTTTGTATGCGGATTCCAGCTAGGTTTTATTACAATTCACTTGCCATCTTATATTGATAGTCTGGGTTTAGATTATGGAGTAGCAGCAACTAGTCTAGCTTTAATCGGAGGGTTTAATATTATTGGATCGTTATTGGCAGGTGCAGCGGGTCAACGTTGGAGTAAGAGGAAGGGATTAAGTTTTATTTATCTATCACGAGGTATCGTAATAGTAGGTTTGTTATTGCTTCCAAAAACCGAATTTATTATTTATATTTTTGCTGCGACAATGGGATTTACGTGGTTATCAACCGTTCCGCTTACCTCTGCCATAATTGCTCAAGTTTTTGGTTTAAAATATATGGCGACTTTATTCGGTGTTGTTTTCTTTAGTCATCAATTAGGAAGTTTTATCGGCATTTGGCTTGGTGGAAAACTTTTTGATGAGACTGGTTCCTATGATACCGTTTGGTGGTTGGGTGCGATGCTTGGTTTTGGAGCGGCATTTATACACTGGCTTATTGATGAACGCCCTCTGGAACGTTTGTCTATCGTCAACTAAAAATTATTAATTGAATCTACATGCATTTTTCAAAAAAAGTAAATTTATGATGAAGACACCATTTAGCAGATTTCCAATTACTTTTATGATTATTTTTAATTTAGTTTTATTTCTATTATTCTTATTGTTATTAGAATTATTCCTTAGAATATTTGCTCCAATAGGTTATTCCAATGTTGGTTATTTACATTCGCCTAATGGCTTAAAATATGGCTGGGGATTTGAGCCTTATGATGTTGTTCGAATAGAAAACCCTGATACTCATAAAGTTACTTATGACAACGTCAATAATCACGGTTGGCGAGATCGTAACCGAACTTATTTAAATAAAAAAAATTCATTCAGAGTAGTAGTATTGGGAGACTCGGAAGTGTTTGGTTACATTGTTCCTAAAGAAAAAACTTTCACGTTTTTACTTGAAGAACGTCTAAAAAAAGAGGGAAAAAACGTTGAAATAATTAATATTGCATATTCGGGATGGAGCACCAGTCAGCAAATTGAGGCACTGAAAATTGATGCTCTTAAGTTTAAACCAAACCTCGTTATTGTTAATTTTGTTGGTAATGACTTATCTGAAAATGTCATACACCTCGATCAGTCAAAGTTTGGCAATCGTATTCCCTTTTTTCATGCGGTTGATACTACTGGCGCACTCAAACGGCATAGCAATCCCAGATTTATTTCTGAGAGGGATAATATTACTCGCCAATATTTAATTTCAAAATCTGAAATTTTAAAAAGGCTATGGCTAGTTCGTTTAATTTCGAAAAGTATACATAGAAAAGACCATATCATTGCACATGGTCAAATTAATATCTTACGTCTTATTTTTGGTGAAAATCTTAATAAAAATTTTTTATTGGAACTCGAAAAGAATCTTGGAGTTGAGATGAATATAACTCAATTAACCGAGTTCTTAAGTCGTTTTAGATTATCTGGCGAGCAAAAGAAGGTAATTTTACGAATAACAGAAAACAGAGGGTTTTTGAGGGAATTTAATGGATTTGGTCAATATAAAAAACCAAATTACACTAATACAGAGTTTGGAAAAAGAGAATTAGAGAAAGATAGAAGCCAATGGTTATTGTACACCGCGATTATGAAAAAAATGAAAACTATTCTTCAAAAGGAAAAAATATATTTAGCAATTACCTCAGATTATGGCCCAAAACGATATGATTGGTCAACTTATTGGCACCTTGCGTCAGGAATAAAAACTGAAAAATATAATTTTCTAAAAATAAATGATAAATTAAGTGTGTTTGCGAAGAAAAATGGAATATTTTTTGTTAACCCTCCGCTAAATGATCAGAGGGCGAGAAATGACCCTCATTTAAATGAAATCGGCCACCGCGCAAAGGCTGATAATTTATATAAATATTTGATATCAAATTTTAATCAAGAGATATCGTTGAGATAGTAAATTATTTTATATATTCTCAGTGTGCTTGAATTTTGAGGTTTTATTTTCTTTTTATAATATTCGCCTCTGAAATTGTGATCGGAATACTTTTGGCGTTTACGGGAGCCATTAAATGGACCCCTGAAATGCCGTCTATTTCTGACATTTCTTCCATTTGCTCTGTGCAAATTTTTATACCTTCCTCTCGTGGATCATTTGCTTGGTCTAGTCTTTTCAATATATCGTCTGGAATTTTTACACCCCATAGATTATCTCTCATCCAAGTAGCAGATTTAACTGAACCCAATGGACCGTTTCCAATGAGAAAAAACATATTACACGTGAATCCTTCCTCTATAAGCAGTTTTGCATAAGAACGAATAATTTTCATATCGTAACATAATTGAGTTTGTATAAAATTAGCGCCTGACTGTTGCTTTATCTTAAGGCTATCAGACCATTTTGTTTTATACTTGTCGGTTGGGACATCGGCAGCACCGATAAAAAAGTTGGTTTTTTTTGATATAGATTTCGTATTGGGAGTTTTCGTATTTTGTGATGGGATTTTGCCTTCCCTTACCATTTGGGAGGCTATTTTAATCAGTTCATGACTTTTTAAGTCAAAGACAGGTTTTGCAGTCGGTTGGTCTCCAGATGTTGGGTCATCGCCAGTTAAGATAAGCATATTTTTAATTTCAAGGGCCGAAATTCCAAGTAAGTCACTAATTAATGCAATGCGGTTACGATCTCTGCATGTTATTTGAACTATTGGTTCTGTATCATTTCTCTGCATAATTGCTGACGCAGCAATGCTGGACATATGGACGTTAGCATTCGGACCATCTGTAACATTTATTGCATCCACCATATCTTTTAGGGGGATAATTTTTTTGAGAACTTCATTGGAATCACCAGATACTGGTGGAGTAATCTCAGCGGTTATTGCAAACTGGTTGGAGTTAAGTTTCTTTGCTAGATTGCTGTCTGTTGGTAAATTATGGTTTTTGTCCATCTTTTTTCACCCAATTAATTATTTAAATTTCCAAAAAACTATGTAAGAGCAATCGTTAAACTAAAACCCTTCATTTACTGCTATTGCTGCGCTTGTCGCATCAAGATAATAATGATTAGTCACGGCGCTCATTTTCTATTTCACCCACATATGTAACGAGATTCTATGATGCTATAATTGTCAAGGTTTGAATTTAATTTTCATTGGAATCAAACTCGTTAGTCAGCGTTGAAAAAAAATCGGAATAATGCGCATTTGCTATCGTCCATCGTTGGCAGAGAAGGTCTTTTAGATCAATTAAAGAACCTAATGTTTAATAATATGTATATATTGAGATACATCTAAATATTTTAAGGTTTAATGGGACTAAAATTTAATTAAATTTTTATTCAAAACTTTCGTTATTTTGAATGATTTCGTCAATTATGATTTCTTCACTTTTAACACCAACAAAAAGATTTGACATATCCACCATCGGATCATTCGAGTTATGGTATCTATCTAATAGCCATTTCTTTGCTTTTTTTTCATTGTTAACTTTAGGGTCTTCTGTAGTTCGCATATCGTTTCTGGTGATCGTATTGCCGTCATCCATGTGAAAATTTATATGATAGCTTATTACCCAAAATGACATCAAAAGCTCTTATAATTATGTTTTAATTTAGTGATTAGAGGACAATAACGTTTTAAATAAACGTTACTATCCAATTTTTAATTACTTATCTATTGTTTACTTAATAATCAAACTGAAAAAATAACGTTTTGTGTCATTTTATGTAATATAATTTTATCTCAATTGAGATTTGATGTTGAAAACTTAGTTTTTATTTTACTTTTGTGAGGCATCGAAATATATCATTTTTAAAAGTAATAATGGCACTTTTTTTACTTGGTTGTTGATTGTGGTGATCTTGGCACTATTCGATTTCCAATTCTATTTCCCTTTCCGTATTGGAGGCCCAGAGTTTATTCCATATCATCGATGGCAATTTGTTAGATTAACGACCTTTATGACTTTGGCTTATTTGATAATTAAGTATATATTATCTTCCACACCTTTCTCAGCTTTGGCAGTTCTTGAGGTTTATTTAATATTTTTGTTAATAATTGGCTCCATTCTATTTTTAAATGCTAATGCAGCATTAACTGAGTGGGTGATGCTAGGCATTTCTTTTATATTGTTGTAGTTTGTGCAACGCGAAAAAAGGGGAAAACAGGGTAAACATTTTGCTGGGCGTTAATAGGAATCAAATAACTCTTCTTTATTGATATATGAATTAGTGTTTCTTGTTTGCTATACTATGGCAAAGTAGTCAGTATTATAAATTAATAAGTATTGAGTTGAATTTAGTGCTTTGTTTAACTGACAGAAGTTCTGTAATTTACCTGTAATCATATGAAAAGAGATAATAATGTTTACGTTAGCTTATGTGATTTCTGCCCTGTTTATGATGTTTGGTCTAATTTTTAGCACTCGCTCATTATTGTTAGGCTCAACAGCTCCTCTTGCGCTGGGTCTTCCGTCATTCTTTTTTGGAACGGCGATATATTTACTGGTTCAGATCGCTACGAAATAATATAAACATTTGTAAAATTATCTTTGAAAATTTCTTTGCGTATATTTTAAGGTAATTTACCGTCCGGAGTTAAATTTTCCCGACCACCTGGCGCCCATCGGTGAATTTCGGGATTATCATAATGGTTATTAATCGAGTAGGGGTCATTCTTAAGAAAAATTCTAGTATTGTCTAAACTTGAGAATTCAACAAAAAATATGTTGCATAGTTCTTCATCTTTATCAGATATCAATGATCCCCAGCAAATAATATGTTCAGCGAAATCATTATAATATGATAACGATTCTTTTTTTACCGTATTTGACATCGTTTTGTGTTTAATCGAATTGGGGCAGTATAAAAAAAATGTTTTATTTTCTGGATTACGAGTAAACTCAAATTGTGTTCTAGAACTCTTATTTTGGAATTGATGAAATATAATAGACTTAAAAAGTCCGGCGCTCGCAAATGGCTCGTTATAAACAAATTTTTTCGCTTCAATTAGGTTATCTATATCTAATATATGTATAGATCCCAGAACCATGCTTGTATTTGTGAACTCTAAAACTGGTCCTCGTGCAACCAATCTTTCTTGATATTCATCGATAAAATCCCAATGCTTTCGTATCAAGGCCGAACGTTTATTTTGTATATCCGGTTTATTTATACCCCACGCAAAATAAAGCATATTTTTTTCCTTCTTGTTTAAAGATATTCGCACAATAGCTGATTGTTGAAATTATAACGATATCAAATTACAAGAGATCCTTATTTTATTTTCAAAAGCTGTCTCAAATTTTTTTTTTACTAAAACTTAAAAAAAATGTTGCTATTATGTTCTATTTGCAATAAAAAGAACAAACAACGAACATAAAGGGAAATAAAATGCAATTATCTATTTTTATAAAGGAACTTACAGCACTCTCAATTTTCTTTGTTGGTGCTTATCTTTCTTTGATTATTTTTTAAAATACGCATGATAATCTTATCAAATTCCAGAAAGGAATAAGTTATGCTTAATTCAATATACACAAGAAGCAATCTTGGTCAATTTAGAACAGCAACTCGAATATTAAAAACTTCGAGTTCTAAAAGTGATAGTAACAGTGAGAGTTATGAAGATAACGAGCAAAATAAAAGGTCGAGAATAGTTCGGGCATGGGGTGTCTGCTGCGGCACAAAAATAAATATATTTGTTTAGCTTAAAAATAATATTTATTTGTGTTGTTAAAATAGTTAGACCTAATTTTTTTTAAAAAATTAAGATAGATCATCTTGCACAAACGTTTTTTTTACTGTCCTATTGCAGTATAATAAACTTGTGGGAGCCAATTATGCATGTGTTTGACCTTGAAAAAGAACAAGAATTTGACACTAAAAAGCATGTTGAAAAAATCTTAAAAACAGTTGGTGGGGGTGATGTAACTGTTGCATGCTGGGAGCCTGGACAGAAAAGCCCTAACCACTGCCATCCTGATGCTACCGAAATATATTTTTGTTTTGAGGGGGGCGGTATAATGAAATCAAATAATGATCAGGTTGATATTGTCCCAGGGTCATTTGTTGTCCATCCTCCTGGCGAAGTTCATGAATATACGAATGGCCAAGAACGCACCATGCTATTTAGAGTTAGGTATGGTAAAGATATGAAGTCTCAACACGTATAACTGTTAGAGTTGAAACGAGTTAAATACAAAAGAATCTTTTGGTATGATTATAATAAATTAAAATATTTGAATAAACGTGAAGGAGTATTTTGAGTTATGGGTGAAACAAAAACTGAAGGTGCTTATAAGGCGGGTAATGGCAAGTACGTGTTTGAAGTTGATAAGCTTGAAGGCTTAATGGCTGGTCCTGGGTACGCTGAGACTTTCGGCCCTGTGGTTGAAGGTGAGTTGACACAAGTAGGAGTTATGACTTTGCCCGCTGGTCAAAGTTCAGACCCCCATTTTCACGTTAATGAACAATGGGTTTATATTTTACAAGGAAACCTTGAGGTAACAGTTGATGGCGAAACTTCATCTGCTGGTCCAGGTGGTTTGGTCTACTTTCCAGCCAATGTTGTTCACTGCGTAGCAGTCTCTCCAGAAGTGGATTGTAAATTTTTTACTTGTAAGGATTTGCGAACGGGTATAGCTGGAACACCAGTCAAATAATATTATTTGATTACACATCTTCTTAATAGGGTTAATTATATTATAAAAATTTACAGGACTAGTCGTGTCATTTAGCAACGTCTTTGGTGGCATTGAACGCGCTCTGTCTCATCCCGGCTATCGCTTACTTTGGTGGAGCAATGGTATAAACACTATTGGAAGGTGGATTTTTAAAGTTTCCATGGGATGGATAACCTGGGAGTTGACAGGATCTACAGCTTGGCTTGGGATTGTTGCTTTCGCTGACACATTTCCGATGGTCATAATGACCATATTGGCGGGTGTTTGGGCTGATCGTATTGGTTGTTTACGTTTAATGAAATATAGTCAGTTGGTATTAGTTGTTGGTGGATTTGTTACAGCGATATTAGCATTGGTTGGTGCACTCAATGTAGAACTAATAATTATATTGTGCGTAATCGTCGGATCGGCTGAGGCGATGACTATTCCGGCCAGAATGTCGTTTGTTCATAGTTTGGTTCCAAGATCCGATTTATCTTCTGCAATCGCATTAAATTCGACCACTTATAATGTCGCTCGTTTTTTGGGCCCCGCTATATTTGGGATATTGATTCAATTTATTAGCTTGTCATTTATATTGCTAATTTCTGCTATGATGTTTTTGGTATTTTATATTGCTTTATTTTTTCATAAGAATGATGAACTAGTCAATTCTCGAGATAACAAAAATAGAGTTCTTAGTGATCTTATGGATGGATTTCGATATGCATTCTCGAACTCTGGTATCTTTTATCTTCTTTTCTTACTGTGTGTTACGGCAATATTAATTAGACCGTATATAGAGTTAGTGCCTGGTATTGCTGACCAAGTCTTTAATATGGGTGCTGAGGGTGTTTCAATTATTTTATCTTCTACTGGTTTAGGTGCAACCGTTGGAGGTGTGCTCCTTACAAGGCATGGTAGTGTTGATGGATTGACTAGCATTTTTACTTGGTCTTTACTAATTTCTGCTGTTGCCATGGTTTTATTTCTTTTTTCGCAAAATATCTGGATTAGCTGTATATTTATCGCTTTGGTTGGCATGACTATTGTCGCTGGTTCTATTACGTCGCAAACATTAATACAAAATACAGCGTCAGACGAATTAAGGGCGCGTATAATTAGTATAACAGCTGTACTATCTTGGGGTTTACCGGCTGTTGGCGCCGCTATTATGGGTTGGATTGCTGAATTTATTGGGTTGACGGCAACTCTAACGGTAGGCTCAATTTTAACAGGAATATTATGGATTTGGGCGCATAAAGAGCAAAAAAAACAATCAATTATTCTTGAAAAATAATACTATTTTAAATACACCATTTATTTTAACGTTTAGTTTTTTTTAATTGATTTTTTGAGCAAACGGTTGTTTTGATATTTATTTGGGATTTTAAAAATGTCTAAGGAATTTAAAAAGGTCAAGTCAGAAGAGCTAATTAATTTTGCCACAAATGTCTTCCAATTTTATGGTTTAAATTATAATAATTCTCGACTTTGGTCTGAAGTATTAGTGTGGGCAAATTTGAGGGGTGTCGACTCCCATGGCGTTTTAAGAATACCTCTTTATACAGAGTATTTAGAAAAAGGTATAATCAACAGTGACCCTAACCTTCGATTAAATCAGCTCTCTGGAGCGATTGCCAGGCTTGACTCTGATTTAGCTCCTGGTCCTGTCGCCTTAAAAGAGGGTATGGAGGTAGCTATAAGTAAAGCTGAGGAATTTAATCTCGGATGGTGCGCTATTTCTAATATGACTCACGCTGGGGCCGTCGGATTTTTCTCGCTGTTAGCGTCAAAGAAGGGTTTTGCTGGAATTGTAATGACAGCATCTCAACCTATGATGGCTTATCCAGGAACCCATGAAAACGTCGTTTCAACAAATCCAATTGCCATTTCAATACCAGGCAATCTTAATCCACCTTTGCTTCTTGACATGTCAACCTCAACTGTTGGCATGGGTAAGGTGCTACAAGCTCGAGATAGCGGGGAGAAAATTCCAAATGATTGGGGTTTAGACAATAGGGGTAACCCCACAACCGATCCTAATGAATTAAATGTTTTGTCTCCACTTGGTGGAGCAAAGGGAGCAGGATTATCATTGATGATAGAATGTCTAACTAGCCTTGCGGTCAATAATCCGATAATTGAACCGGTTTTGCGAACGGGTGCCCCATTAAGTGGAAGGCCAATTAACGGGGTTGCGATTGCTTTAGATATTTCGATGTTTGGTAAGAAAGATCTAGTAAAAAAACAAGTTGATGATTTAGTAAAGCAGCTACACTCTGTTGGTAAGTCAGAGGGTGTTAAAAATATTTATGCGCCGGGGGAAAGGGGGGATGCGATTAAAATTGAGAGGCAGAAATATGGCATTCCACTTGCGATGGGGACTATACAGCGACTGAAGGTAGTTGCTGATAATTGTCACTTAACATTACCTATAGATTAATTTTTTTAAATAATCTAAAAATATATATTGCGAATAATTATTAATTGCATTATAGTTTATATAGAATCACGTAGTTCTTTATCAATCCTTTCCGGATTAAATTATTATATGGTTCCGGAGCGGCTAGTATTGGGATTTCTCCTAGCCGCTCCTTTTATTTGTATAACAACCTTTTATTGACAATAATTATTAATATCAGTACTACTGATAATCATTATCAATATAGTTTTTGCGAAGAGTTCATAAATGGTTAGTAAAAATAATGAGAGAGACAAATGTTTAGCTGCGATTGCTAAAGCATTTGACGGCCTCAAAGATAAAAATTTTTCAGAAACCTGTCTAATTTCCGTTGGAATTGAGATTTATAAGTATTATTTTCCGAATATGTTTTTAGATGATGCCATTAAAGAAACTATTTTTATTATGCGCCAAAAGCGCGGTCGTAATGGATTTATCGGCTAGTTTTTATAAGGAACAACGTGGTAAAATTTTCTAACACAACTAGGAAAACTGAAAATTCAAAGAAACCAGTTTCCATATGGTCAGCTTGGGCGCGCTTATTCATTCCATTTTGGAAAAGATAAGTAGTGATTATTCACTAGTATCAAACATTTGCTCCTGAAGATAGTTTTCAAGCCCCACGTTTTCAACCAAGCTTTGTTGAGTTTCAAGCCAATCGATATGCTCTTCTGTGTCTTCTAGGATTTTGTTGAAAATTTCTCGAGACACAAAATCACTGTTGGTCTCCGAAACTTCGATTGCCTCTTTTAGTGCAGCTTGATTTGTTGTTTCTGAAGTAAGATCAGATTCAAAAATCTCACTGACATTTTCGCCTATTCGTAACTTTCCTAAGTCTTGTAGGTTGGGGTGAGCATCTATTGTCAATATTCTTTCGATTAGCAAATCAGCATGCTTCATCTCTCCAATTGACTCTTCATATACCTTGGCTGCGAGACGTTTATATCCCCAATCCTTTAACATGCGTGCATGTAAAAAATACTGGTTAATTGCAGTAAGCTCATTTTTCAAGATCCCATTAAGTTTCGAAACTACGTCTTTATTACCCTTCATAATTAATTCCTTCCGGATCTATTGTATTCACCAACTTAGACCGATTATTTTTGGGAATTTTATAAGCGGTCCCGAAAAAAATTTAACACAAAAAAATCTAAAAACAAAGTTGACCTCTTCAAATGATAGTGATAATCATTATTAATAAATTAGGAGAGCTTTGCTTGGTAGTATGCAATTGTAATTATCTAACCTCGACCGACATTTCAAGAGCATGCGAGAAAGGTTATCAGAAGGTTGATGCAGTCTTTTCGTGTTTCTCAAAAAAAGAGCGCTGTGGACAATGCATTCCAGAGATTAAGAAATACATTGCTTCACAGACCGCGCACATAAACCCAAAGGTTTAAACACTAAAAAAACTTAGAAACTTCGTTTAGGCTCCTTTTGAACCATCGCCATGGTGCCTTTTAAAAGTTGCCATATATTCGTTTTTAGAAATAAGCTTATCTTTGTCAGTGTCATATGCTCCAAACTTGGTACCATATTTTGATAACTTGGCAGCATCGTGCTCTTCTAAAGTAATAAAACCATCATTGTTTATATCTGCTTTTTCAAAAATCTGCATCGCCATTTTTTCTTTGGAAGGGTGACTATGGTCTCCACCGCCACAACTACCGGCATAAACTGATGTACCTGACGATAAAACTAATATACCTAAGGCGATACTAAAAATATTTTTCATAAAATTTCTCCATTTTTGTTACTAACCGAATACGTTATTACTAAACTTTTAGATTAAATTTATAAGTAAATAATATTTGTTATTAGATTTTATTTTTGTTGTTTAACTTAATTTGATTTAACTGAAGTACTGAATACGCATATCTGTTTAACTATATTTGCATAAATTGATTAGATTTCTCCGCATAATTATTTTAGACTAATGTCGAGAATAGCAACAAAGTAGGATGTTTTTAAGACTGTGTCCCCCAATACTGAGCCATCAGACCCTAAAAAAGTCATTAAGTTTAATAAAGTCGGACTTCAATTTGGGTCAGATCAGATTTATGATGAAATTTCATTTGAAGTAAACGACGGTGAGTTTATTGCAATTTTGGGACCTTCTGGCTGTGGTAAATCGACCTCTTTAAGAGTAATTGGGGGCCTTCTAGATATTAGTTCAGGTTTGGTAGAGGTAACGGGGAAACACCCCAAGGAAGCTTGGCGAGAGTTGTCATATGTTTTTCAATCAGCACGTCTGGTTCCTTGGCGAAACGCTCTTGATAATGTTATTCTTGGAATGGAACTTCGCGAGGTTGCGAATGATAAGGAGACCAGAAGAGAAACAGCAAGGGAATTATTGTCTTTAGTAGGCCTCAGTGGCGACATGTTTAAATTTCCATCAATGCTGTCAGGTGGGGAGCGTCAGCGGGTTGCGATTGCTAGAGCATTAGCAGTTGAGCCTAAAATCATACTTATGGATGAGCCATTTGCTGCTTTAGATTTAAACACGCGAAACTACCTGCGAAATGAATTAATTGATATTTGGAGAAAAACAAAGAAAACTATTGTTTTTGTTACGCACGATATCGATGAGGCATTAATTTTGGCTGATCGTATAATTCTTTTGTCAAATAAGCCAACAAGAGTTGAAGATACTATTATTATTCAAGAAAATAGACCCAGGGTAATTGATAAATCGGAAGATTTATTGTCTGGTAGAAAACATTTAACTGAACTTTTTAAAAAGATGGAGTAATTTTTAAAAAAAAGTTCTTAACTACTATAATCAAATAAGGGAGATAAAATTATGAATAAGATTATTAAAATTATTTTTTTTGGTATATTTTTCTGTTTTTCCACTCAAGCAAGTTCGAAAGAAACAATAACGTATGCTCACCTAATCGATCCATCATTAGAAGGATTGCTCTATGCCATAAAGAAAAAGATTGTTACCTCAGATACCGTTAACGTAGAAGCCAAGGCTTTAGCTATTCCCGCTCTTATACAATCTACACCAACAAAGCGTTTCGATGTCATTATGAACGCTGTTATGGCTATACCTTTAGCAAAAAAAAGGGGTTTGGATTTGATAGTTTTATCGACTGCGTTGCGCGCAGGATCTACGCGTGAAGGTGGAAGTGTTTGGGTAAAAACTGATAGCCCCTACAAGTCTATGAAAGATCTCAAGGGCAAAACAATCGGAAATTATGCATTAAGGGCGACAGGAACGACTTGGATTAGAATAGCTTTATGGAAAGCCCATGGAATGAATGTTTCTTATAAAGGTGGCGATATGAACTGGGTTCAGTTACCTGCACCCACGTTACTCGGAGCTCTTGAAACCGGAAGGGTGGATGCTGCGACGCTTATACATTCACAGGCGTACGCTGCGAGTAAATCAGGCAAATACAGAACTATCGCAGAGACTTCAAAAGATATTTACAAACTATTTGGTGTTGATACAGTTTCAGCGGTAAATGTTTCTTATCCCGACAAATTGAAGGCGCGACCAGAGGCTTTTAAAGAGTTTAATAGGATGCTAAAGGCCTCCGTTGACTATGCCGTTGCTAATCCAAGAAAGGTAGGAGAGGAAATTGGTAAAACAAACAAGATTTCTCCTGAGTTTTTTAAAGCGTGGTTGACTAGGTTTTCATTTTTTCCAGCTGTAGTGAGTGGGAATGATGTTAAAAGCATGGAGACCGTATGGCAGAATGCAAAGGAAATGGGTATTATAAAGAAATATCCAGCTGGTAATTCTGTGGTTTGGAAACATGCTATTAGAGAATAATATAGAAATTTGGAAATATAGTTGAATTTTATGAATTTTACGGCGCGGTATTCAAAATACCGCGCAGCTCACCTTTTCACAATCCTTTGTGTTTTAATTTGGGCTACATACAGCTTTTTTGTAGAAGCGTACTTAATGCCGGGCCCGTGGCCGGTATTTATAAGGTTTATTGAATTTTTTTCAGATTTTGATCTGATAGTGCATATGCTGTGGTCATTTTTTCATATACTTACTGCAATATGTATAGCATTCGTTCTTGGTTTCGTAATCGCCCTTTTGCCATTTTACGTTTTTGTTGCAAAAACAGCTGTTGATAAAAGGTTCACACCCTTTTTAAATTCCTTTTCTGGGATTGGTTGGACGTTACTAGCTGTTTTGTGGTTTGGTATTAATGATTTCACTGTAATTTTTGCTATTACCATGGTTTTGATACCTTTCACAATTATAAATATTCGTGAAGGCTTAAATCAACTCGATAAAGAAATAATTGAGATGGCAAACAGCTTTACAAAAAGTAAGTGGAAAATGCTTAAATTGGTAATAATACCCAGCCTTTATTCATATCTTTTTGCATCAATCAGAATCAGTTTTGGCGTTGCGTGGAAAGTTGCATTAACAGCTGAATTATTTGGTGGTAACAAAGGTTTAGGATATCTTCTTAATCTCGCCAGACAGGATTTTGATACCCCGCTTATATTGGTAGTGATTTTAATAATAGTTATATTTGTGTATACAACAGAACGATTTATTTTTAAGCCTGTTGAAAACACGTTGGCAGAACAAAATGCTATTAGTTAATAAAATCTATTCTTACCTCCGATTTAAATCACATAATGCGATCTTTGATAATTTGTTTGGCTGGATAATTGTTTTTGCAGCTGTGTTGGGTTGGTGGGCTATTTCAAAATCAATATCAGAGCTAGTTATGCCTGGACCTTTGGCAGTTGGTAAAATGCTTATTGATTTATTTTCTGATCCTATTTTTTTGGATGATATTCTTATAAGTAACATCAGGGTATTTTTTTCAGTTTTTATAAGTGTAATAATCGGAATGTTTTTAGCTTTAATAT
>JADHRD010000044.1 GCA_016777585.1 Rhodospirillales bacterium
AAAGTTATTGCTGTTTTGATGTAAGAGGTTTCTAAGGTCACCTTTTTCACTTTGGCCTATTTTGGTAGTTCTACTGGATTTTCTGATAAATTTCGCAAATAAAGAATGATTGCGGCACGGTCAGTCGGTTTTTTTAATCCAGCAAAAGACATTTTTGTTCCGGGTAAATAACTTTTTGGTTTCTTAAGAAAACCTTCCATGCTCGAAAAATCCCATGTTCCGCCAACTTTTTTTAATGCTGAGGAATAATTATAACCTATTGATTGTCCTTTATTACGGCCAATGATGTTGTATAAATTTGGGCCAACTTTATTTTTCCCCCCGTTATCAAAACTATGACAAGCGACGCATTTTTTGGCAATTTTCTTACCCTTGTCTGGATTGGCTGAAGCTAACCGAATTGGAAGCGGAAGAACCGGTTCAGGGACCTTTTTATTTTTTGCTGATTCAACTGGCACTGATGACTCTTGATTGTTTGTTTGAATAATTTTTACAGGTGGAATAAGAGAATTTCCAATATAATTACTCCCAACAATCAACCAAGCAGCGACAAGAATGGCTCCAATAATATTATTTGTTTTCATGCTCCACATTAACTGGCGTCCTTTTAACTTATTGACGAATCAAATTATTTACATTTATAAACTTTAAAAAAAAATAATCAAATACTCTAAATTATAAAAATAAGATGATTATTTTTTAAACCATGTAGTAGAAGAATTCGTATTAAACGTGTATAAAGCATTATCTGACAAATAGTAGACGGGTAAGAGGTAAAAATGACCGAGAGAAATCCACTAATCGTAATCCCTTCCCAAGTAGATGAGAACGGGATACCAAAAAAACAACTTCTTGACATTCAAGGGAAACCAATGATCGTTCAATCTTGGAACCGAGCTATAGAAGCAGGGTGTGGGAACGTCATTGTCGACTGCGTTGATGATGAGATTGCTGAAGTGGTCGGAGAGGCTGGTGCTTATACCTATCGTACCGACCCAGACCTTCATCTGAAAACCCATAATTACAGGACTGAATCCGGTGCAGATCGTGTGGCTGCGATGGTGAATAAATTTGACAGATTCTATTGTCATGACATCATTATAAATTTACACGACGATTTACCCGCGATTGATCCAAAATATATCAGAGCTTTGCTGTACCCATTAGCAGACTATGAAGTTGCAATTGCAACCTTAGTTTGTCCATTAAGTTCAGAAGACGAAACCAACGATAGTGTCGTTAAAGCTTCGGTAGAGTGGGAAGAAAACAGAAATGTTAGTTGGATTGCAGCATCTAAAATTGGCCGAATAAAAAATCTTAGTAGAAATATTAATGAGTTGGGGGATGGCCCATATTACTATCATATACCAATTTATGCCTATCAGAGACCACAACTGGATCATTTTGTTAATCTTGAACCCACTGACAGCGAACTCAATGAAAGAATAGAGGGAAAAAGGGCGTTGGAGAATGGGATGCGTATGGATGTTGCGCTTATTGATAAGAAACCACTAGACGTTGATTGGGAAGATGACGTGGAACAAGCGCGCAAACTTTTGGATAAATCTATTTGATTTGCGGTTGATAGATGGACTTTTAACATTACTCCGTTTATATGGGAAGAATGACTGCCAAAAAAAATAAACTAATCGCATTTCAAGGCGAGCTAGGTGCGAACGGTGACCTAGCTTGTCGGGCCCTTCAAAATGGAATGGAGACCTTGCCATGTTACTCCTTTGAAGACACCTTTGCGGCTGTTAGAGATAAATTAGCATCACAAGCCCTAATACCAATAGAAAATACAGTAGCAGGTAGGGTAGCAGATATTCATCATCTGCTTCCAAATTCCGGCTTGTTTATCGTGGGGGAGCATTTTCAGAGAGTTGAGCATCATCTTTTGGTAATAAAGGGTACAACCATAGACCAGTTATCTCATGTACACAGTCATGTTCACGCACTTAATCAGTGCAGAAATACGATTAATGATTTGGAGCTGGAGCCAGTGGCTCATGTTGATACAGCTGGTGCGGCAAAAGATATTGCAGAACGCGGTGACCCTTGTCACGCTGCAATTGCAAGTCAATTGGCTGGACAGATTTATGGACTCGACTCTATTAGGGCTAATATAGAAGACGCTCAGCATAATACTACGCGATTTTTGCTTATGGCACCAGAACCACTGTCGTTCCAAGCCGAAGAGCCTAATCTGATAACGAGCTTTATTTTTAGGGTACGCAATGTTCCGGCAGCACTTTACAAAGCTCTAGGAGGTTTTGCTTCTAATGGTGTGAACATGCTCAAGTTAGAGAGTTATTTGTTTGGAGGTGGCTTTGTGGCGGCTCAATTTTATGTTGAGGTGGAAGGCCATCCTGATAGTAAAAGTTTGTCTCTCGCGTTAGAGGAACTTTCATTCTTTACCCATGAGGTTCGAACACTGGGAGTATATCAGCGTAATTCTATTCGCGATAGCCTCGGTGAAAATGGTTCATAAATAAACAACTATGTTGCCAAGAAAAAAACATGTCTAAGTTTCGTGAGACTAATTATAGTATTGTTCTTGAAAGCCAATGTGATGAGTTAGGACACATGAATATTCAATACTATTTTGCCACGCTTAGTGATACGATGTTTAAGTTTATGTCTATTGTTGGGGTGCCCACGTCAGAAATTTCTATTCGTAAAACAAGTTTTGTTTTATTTAAACAAGACTCTGAATTTATTGAAGAACTAACCCAGGGTGCAGAATTTCGTGTGGGTACTTCGCTTGAGCATCTAGGTAGAAAATCTCTAGTATTGCAGCACCGTTTCTTAAATGTTGCAAAGAACACGATAAGCTATAAAGCCCGCTTTGTTTGCGTATTTTTGGATTTAGAGAAACGCCGGGGAGTTGCTATACCAGAATGGCTAAAGACTTCAATTAAACATGAATTCCCAATCTACATTGACAATACAGAGTTTATGTTAATTTAGTGTACGCTAGAATTTTTTTAACCATGTATCAATCAGCCACCTGGAAATTGAGAGTTTTGGAGGCGGCAGCATATCATCCGAGTTACTCATTTCTATAATTTCTTGACGAGAAAACCACCTTGCTTCTTCTAGTTCCCCATCATGACAAATTATTGCGGTTGAGGTCGCTTGCGCTGTGAAACCTAACATAATTGACGCAGGAAAGGGCCACGGTTGCGAAGCCTGATATTTTATGTTTCTAACCTTTATATTGGTTTCTTCAAATACTTCACGCGCTACAGCCTGCTCTAACATTTCTCCTGGCTCGACAAATCCAGCTATTGTTGAAAATCTTAAACCTTGAAATTTTTTATTATGCCCCAATAGGCACTTATCGTCCGTTGGATGAGTTACCAACATTATCACAGCCGGATCGGTTCGAGGAAAAATTGATTTTGAACACGTCTCGCTGATGCATTTCCTTTCGTGTCCGCCATTTATTGATTTGGTTTTGCTTCCACATTGCCCGCAGAATTGATTATTTTGATTCCAGTAAACAATTGCCCTTGCGTATGCTAAGTATCCCGCCTCCATATAATTTATACTAGTTGCAAGTGATCTTAAGTCAGCAAAAACCGATCTCTCTGGTAAATCCATCGAAAAAGGATCTTCATGATTAGTGATATCTGCAGCAAAATAAATTTTATTATCGAGTAAGCCTAAGAAAACTATCTCTCTTGCTTCATTGCACACGTTTAGTGCAGCGGTTCCCGAAAGTATAATAGGTGAGGGTGTTTTTTTATTATTCTCTTTAAACAAATTCTTATTTTGCCAAACGGGTATAACGCGTGTGTTTGTATTTTTTAAATTAGATTTTAACCACATTTTATCTTTTCTAAAATGAGGAGCTCGATTTAGTAAAATATGTTCATGATAAAATCTAAATGACATTATATCATGTATGCACAGTTTTTTGGCGTAATCAATCATTCGGAAAATAAAATCAATATTAATAGAATTATTTGAGAATAATTTATTTTTTGAAGACCTTAGTACTTGCCACACTACCCCTATTACCTGTTATACTTTTGGTGGGAGATCGACGGCGGACAAATTACTCGCCAACCCGGTCAGATCTGGAAAGAAGCAGCCGTAACGAGATCTAATTTGGGTCGTTTGTTTGGTCTCCCATCTATTTTTTTATTAACGTATTTGACCTGTGATGATAAAATCTGAGATGGATGAAGATATAAAGCCTGTTGATTATAAAGTTCTTGCTCGCAAATACCGCCCAGTAAATTTTGCGTCGCTGATCGGGCAAGAACCCATGGTGCGAACTTTAAAAAATGCGTTCCATTCTGATAGAGTGGCACATGCTTTTATACTCACGGGTGTTCGTGGTGTGGGAAAGACTACTACCGCTAGAATTATTGCGCGGTCGTTAAATTGTGTGGGTAATAACAAAGAAATTGCTAGCGAGTTTGATCCTTGTGGAAACTGTGATTTTTGTCGAACAATTATTGAAGGTAGTTGTATTGATGTAATTGAAATGGATGCTGCAAGCAGAACAGGTGTAGATGATATAAGAGAATTAATTGAGAGTGTTCGGTATAAACCTGTATCCGCGAAGTATAAGGTATATATCGTTGACGAGGTGCATATGCTATCGCGGAACGCTTTCAATGCATTACTCAAGACTTTAGAAGAGCCTCCCTCTCATGTTAAGTTTATTTTTGCTACTACCGAAATTCGGAAAGTACCGGTTACCGTCTTATCGCGTTGCCAGAGGTTTGATCTTCGCCGAATAGAAACTGAAGTTTTAGCTAATAATTTTAGAGAAATCTCTAATCTTGAGGGATTGAGAATAACTGACGATGCCATTAATTTGATAGCTCGGGCAGCGGATGGTTCTGTAAGAGATGGCCAAAGCTTGCTAGACCAAGTTGTTTCATTGGGACTAGAGCATGGAAACGAAGTAGTAGAGGAGGATGTTCGAGAAATACTGGGCCTAGCCGATAGAAAACGTATATTTGAGCTATTTGAGGAAGTAATGAAGGGTAAAATTTCAAATGCTCTAAAAATTTTAGCGGATGACTATCGGAATGGCACCGAGCCAAATGTGGTAGTTAAAGATTTGCTTGAGATTGTGCATTGGTTGACCAAAGTTAAAGTATGCCCCGAACTTCTTAATAACTCTCAGATCTCCGAAATTGATTTATCCCAAGGTCGAATTTTGTCAACAGAACTATCAATGGCAACGCTAACTAGAGCATGGCAGTTATTATTAAAAGGGCTCAATGAAGTTGCGTTAGCTCCCTCGCCAATTAATGCCACGGAAATGCTTTTAATTCGGTTGGCTTACTTATCTAATTTGCCCACGCCAGCTGATTTAGTTAAAAAATTGAATGATAATGAGAAGCTCACAGGAATAGTGAATAAGCCTGTTTTTCCGGATACAATACCCAACACAGCCAATGATAGTTCTACAAACGAATCATTAAATTTATTGAAGGTTTCGCAACAGAAATTAAATCCCCAAGTTGAAGATTCTCATGAACTTCATGAAAGTGCCCTTGCGGACTTAAATACTTTTGAGGATGTTCTAAAACTTGCGAATATTAAAAATGAACGAATACTTTTTTCAAATTTAACAACCAATGTTCATTTGGTAAGATTTGAGCCTGGCACCATAGTATTCCATCCTGAAAAAAATGCGCCACGAGAATTGAGTCAGGATTTAGCTAATTTTCTGAATACTGAAACTGGTCGTCGTTGGATTGTAACATTATCGATGGATGAGCCCGGAGAGCCAACATATCAGCAGCGCCAATTAAGAGAGAAATCTGAGCAAATAGAAGAGGCTGCTAAAAAGCCGTTTATAAAATCAGTTCTAAAGCTTTTCCCTGGAGCAAAAATATCTGACGTTAAATAAACAAATAACGAGAGCGAAAGTGCGAGCTCTTAAGGTTGATACATATATTCATCGATAGTAAATAAAACCAAAATTAAGGAGAATTAGCAAAAATGAAAAATATTAGTCAAATGATGCAACAGGCTCAGGAAATGCAGAGTAAGATGGCTGATATACAGGATAAATTATCTCATTTGGAAATTGAAGGTTCGTCGGGGGCAGGTTTAATAAAAGTCACATTATCTGGAAAGAATGATGTTAGAAGAATAAAAATAGATGCTTCTTTGATTGATCCGGAAGAGCCTGATATTTTAGAAGATTTGCTTATAGCAGCTTTTAACGATGCAAAATCAAAGGTGGAGAGTGAAATTAATAGTAAAATGTCCGAAGTGACCGGCGGTTTACAATTGCCTCCAGGTTTTAAATTACCATTCTGATAACTTTTTTCTGATCTAAATGATATACGCAGGCTTTAATATGATGATCTCTTCAATCAATGATTTCTAAAAATTTAGAATCCTTCATTCAGATGTTATCTAAGCTTCCTGGTTTTGGTCCGAGATCAGCCCGGCGGGCTGCATTACATCTAATTAAAAATAAAGAAACACTATTTGTCCCACTCATTAATGCTATGGAAAAAACTGCGGGGTCTATCGCAATTTGCTCTTCCTGTGGTAATTATGATACGTCTGATATTTGTTCAATTTGTTCGGATAGTGAGCGTGAGCAGACTATTATCTGCGTTGTTGAAGAAGTAGCCGACTTATGGGCTCTTGAGAGAACCTCTATGTTTAACGGTAATTATCATGTATTGGGTGGCGTATTGTCGCCGTTAGATGGAATTGGACCAGATGACTTAAGAATAGATAGTCTAATTTCACGGGTTCGGACAACTAATGTTGAAGAGTTAATTCTAGCAACTAGCGCTACAGTAGATGGTAAAACGACGTCGCACTATATTGCAGATCGATTCCAAAATATAGGCATTAAAATTAGTTTGTTGGCTCATGGAATTCCGGTTGGAGGAGAGCTTGATTACCTAGATGATGGGACAATCGGCGCTGCTTTAAAAGATCGTAGAAAAATTGACACGTAAAAAACATGGTGTTCTTCATAATTATAAATGATAGTAACTTGTTAAACTTATTTCTTCTGGGCTCGCGGATGAGAAGCTTTATAAACCTCCATCATTCTGTCCTGATTTACCGCGGTATAACGTTGCGTAGTAGATAATGATTCGTGTCCCAATAACTCTTGGATAGTACGAAGGTCACCCCCGCCGGCCAGTAAATGAGTTGCAAAACTATGGCGGAGTGCGTGAGGTGTGGCGGTTTTAGGTAAATTCATAATTAGGCGTAGTTTTCTCACTTGTCGTTGTACAACCCCAGCATTTAGACGTTTTCCATGCGCCCCAATGAATAGAGCTTGTTGCTTTTTTAAGGTTACTGGACAAAGATCACGATAAATTTTTATTTTTTGAGATATTATTGGTAAAAGTGGAATAATTCTTTGTTTATTATTTTTACCGTTAATTAAAATTGTGTTTTCCTCTGGCAAATCTAGAACGTTTAAGTTTAGCGCCTCACTTATTCTAAGACCGCAACCATATAAAAGTACAAGGATTGCCATGTCGCGTGCAGCAATCCATCTGGTTTTGTGTAACTTACCAATAATGTCGATTGCTTCCTTCGCCTCTTCGGGAGCAAGTGGTTTGGGCAAGCTCACGGGCAGTTTAGGTGTTTTGATTAATTTTATTGAGGAATTATGGACGATATTGTTGCGATCCAGATAGGTAAAAAAATTTCTTAGCGTTGATGCTAGCCTCGCTACTGACGCGCGTGAGATTCCATCATTATGGCGCTTCGCAAGATAACCTCTAAAATCTCTAGTGGTTATATCACCTAGGTCAGCAACGTTTGGCGCAAAACCAATATGTTCAGACAAATATAAAAAAAAATTTGATAAATCACGGCTATATGCATCGAGAGTGTGGGAAGAACAGTTTTTCTCGATAGTAAACCATTTTTGCCACTTTTGAATGATTTGGGATAATTGGGGCCCAGTGACAAATACTATGTCTTTTTTCTTTTTTCTTCTTTGTTTAACCATCTGTTTAATATTAACTCGAAAGCGCGCGTTGTAAAGTTTAAGAGCTCTGTTCCTTGTTCTTCGTGGAATGCACCAGGTGTACGAGAACCCAGCGCTAAGAAACCAGTAAAAATTTCCTCATCAAACTGTATACGGCCATAGGCCGTTGATTTTATTGTGTTGGAGAATTTACCAAACACTTGTTTATCCCGCTTAGAGTTTTCAATTAATTTAGTTTTAGTATTTCTATCGCCTATAATTTTATTCACGTAACCTTGAGCTATCCATTTGATGTTTGTTTTATCCAATAATTGTAAATTATTGTTACTCTTTTCTATGCACAATGATACCGCGTCTAGGTCCAAAATTATTGGAAGTTCATCCGAAACTAAATTCACCAAACTTTCTATATTTTTGGCCTCAAGCATCGCAATTACCGCTGCATGAGTCCTAGTTTGTATCATCATATTGGAACGGGTAGTGGAAATAAGAAGGTCGGCCGCATTCTTTAGGGTTGTTGACTTGGTCCTCATTCGGTCTAACATTAAAGTTTGTATATCTACAATATTGTCATCGTTATTTTCTTTCCATCGAGGCGATGTTTTTAAAATTTCTAATAGCTCTGGGTTTTCAATTAAAAACTCGGGATTTCTTTGAAGATATTTAAGAACGCTCGATGCTTCTGGAAGTTTACCTAAATTATTTTGTTTCATAGGCTTGGTTTCTCTCGTTGGGTATATTTAATTAAAGAATACTTTGGCCACCCTTCTCCCAATCTTTTAAGAAGGCATCTAAACCTTTATCCGTTAATGGGTGATCATAAAGCTGGCGTAGTGTTTGTCCTGGAATAGTTACAATGTCAGCCCCCAATCTGCCTGCCTCAGTCACATGTTTTGATGACCTGACAGAAGCCACTAGCACTTCTGTTTTTATTGATGGGTAGTTGGAATATATTTCACAAATATCGGAAATTAGGTCCATACCATCCAATGCTATATCATCTAATCTTCCAACAAAAGGAGAAACAAAGGTTGCCCCAGCTTTGGCAGCAAGAATTGCTTGGGATGATGAAAAACATAAGGTTACATTTACCATTATTTTTTTGTCTGAGAGGATTTTGCAAGCCTTTAATCCATCAAAGGTTAGGGGTACTTTAACCGCAACATTTGTGCCAAGGCTTGATAGTTTTTCCCCCTCTCTAATCATCGTTTCATAGTCAGTTGCTGTCACTTCAGCACTTACCGGTCCTGAAACTATAGAACAAATTTCTTCAATTACTGTAAGGAAATTGCGACCCGTTTTCGTGATTAATGAAGGATTTGTGGTTACCCCATCAATCAGTCCGGTATCCGTAAGATTTTGAATTTCCTCAACATCCGCGCTATCAATAAAGAATTTCATAATTCTATTACTACCTCTCTAATTTTACTATATTGTTCTCTTGTAATTTCTAGTTAGAGTGTAGCTCATGTCAAAGAAAAGCGCTACCATAGTTGATCAAGGAAGTGAAATAAAGTATGCGAATGTTCTTCTTCCTTTGCCCTTCAGCCAGACCTATACCTATTCGATACCTGATAATTTAGGAATGTGTAATTCTATAAATCCCGGGGACTTTGTGAGAGTTCCCTTTGGCTCTCGAGAGATTATTGGTGTTGTTTGGGATAGTCCAAATAAATTTAATAAATTAGATCGAATTAAACCTATACTAGAACAGTTAAGTGTTTCTCGTATGCCAGAAACAACCCGAAGATTCGTTGAGTGGGTTTCAAATTACAATATGGTGTCGCTTGGTTTGGTTCTTAAAATGACCATGAACGTGCCTGATTTATTCAAACAACCACCGGAAGAATCTATTTTTTTTATTTCAGATACGATAGTTGATTATAAAAAAACAGCTGCTAGATCTAGAGTTTTAAATTTATTTACAACAAACTCTCATTTGTCAGGGCCGTTAATACGACAAGAAGCGCAGGTGTCATCATCAGTGCTAACTGGAATGTTAAAATTAGGGGTTCTATCAAAGAAGAAAGTACAGCAAACTAGTCAATTTGAGGATCCCGACTGGCAGAAGAAAGGCCCAACGCTCTCCACTGAACAATCAATTATAGCACAAAATCTAAGAAAAAAAATAATTGAAGGTGGATTTTTTGTTGGACTAATTGAGGGTGTTCCAGGCTCTGGAAAAACAGAGGTTTACTTAGAGGCTATTTGTGAAGCCCTAAAAACGGGTAAGCAAGTACTGGTTTTATTGCCAGAAATCACTTTAAGCGCGCAGTGGCTTCGTCGGTTTGAAATGAGATTTGGGTGTACCCCTGCCTTATGGCACTCAGAGGTAACTTCCGCAAATCGTCGTAAAACATGGCAGGCTGTGGCGCGCGGGGAGGCGAAAGTGATCGTTGGTGCTCGCTCGGCTTTGTTTCTTCCATTTCGGTCTCTAGGAGTTGTTGTCATTGACGAAGAGCATGACCAATCGTTTAAACAAGAAGAGGGTGTCATTTATAACGCAAGGGATATGGCTGTAGTACGTTCTAGAATGGAGAAAATACCTATTTTTCTGGTGTCTGCGACACCATCGTTAGAAACTTTGCATAATGCTAAAAGTGGCAAATATACTAAATTCTGTTTATCTCAAAGATATGCGGGGGCTAAATTACCCAGTATTGAGGTTTTAGATATGCGAATAAGCAGGCCAGAGAGAGGCAAATGGATATCCCCAGAAATAATTGACGCTCTAAGAAAAACCTTCAAATCAGGCGAACAAGGCCTTTTATATCTCAATCGACGTGGATACGCTCCACTAACTCTCTGTCAAGATTGTGGATATCGTTTTCAATGCGTTAAATGTACAGCCTGGTTAGTAGAACATCGTTTTATAGGGCAATTACAATGTCATCATTGTGGTTATCATACGCAAATGCCCAAGGAATGCCCAAACTGTAAAGCGGTTGATAGGCTGCATGCTTGTGGTCCAGGCGTTGAAAGACTGGCAGAGGAGGTTAGGGAAATATTTCCAGATATTCGAATGCAAGTAGCTGTAAGTGATAATCTTAATTCAGTTGGTCAGGCCGGTGCTTTAGTGAAGAAAATTGAAGAGAGAGAAGTAGATTTGGTAGTTGGCACCCAGATAATAGCGAAAGGATATCACTTTCCTTTCCTTACGCTTGTCGGCGTAATAGATGCAGATATTGGACTTACTGGGGGAGATATAAGAGCTCTAGAACGTACATATCAGTTGCTGTATCAAGTAGCAGGACGGGCAGGAAGAGCGAGCCGGGTTGGTAAGGTTTTTCTCCAAACATTTTCTCCAGAGAATATGGTTATGCAAGCATTGAAGGATGGTGATCATGAGACTTTTGTGCAAAAAATGATAGATGATCGAGAGGCCCATAGTATGCCACCTTTTGGACGATTAGCTGGTATTATTTTGTCCGGAACTGATGAAAAACTCGTAAAAGAGGCTTCTAATATTCTAGGGCGCACAGCTCCGAGGGAGTCTGGAATAATAACATTGGGGCCAGCTCCGGCGCCTTTGGCTTTACTCAGAGGTAAATACCGTATTCGTTTCCTTATTAAATCTCAGAAAGATATCAATTTGCAGGATGAGATGAGAAAATGGTTAAGAAGGACTTCCATTCCTCAAAAGGTTCGTATTCAAGTTGATATTGATCCTTACAGCTTTATGTAACTGCGATCTCAAGCTCTATAAACTTACAAATAGCATTGAGATAAATGAACGTTTCATGTATCAATTTTGGCGTCTTGCGGACTCTGAATGAGTATGGTAGACAAAGCGCGATTCAAATAGCTGGAACTGCAAAAGTTCGATTATTTTAATGGGTTTGTTAGGTGATCTTCACGTATTACAAAGGAAGTTTTATTAGTGGCAGATAATTTAAAAAATGATATAAGTGTGACTGGGTTATCTGGAAGGTACGCAAAGGCTCTATATGATTTGGCTGAGAGTGGGTCCTCCACAAATGAAGTTGAGAAAGATTTAATTGATATTAACAAAATGATTGAGGATAGTTCTGATCTAAAAGAATTAATTGTATCTCCTATACTTTCCAGAACCGAACAGATGAAAGCTATGAAAAGCATTTTAATGAAGATGAAGACTAGCGAGTTAACCCAAAAATTTGTCGGAGTGCTTGCAAATAATCGGCGTCTTAGCATACTAAAGCAGGTTATTTCAGATTTTAGGCAGATATTATCTAGTGTCAGAGGGGAAATGACTGCTAATGTCTCGTCAGCAAAACCTCTTAAGAATGAACAGAAGGCCCATTTAATTAAAATTTTGGAGGGTTTGGTTGACGGCAAAGTTTACTTGAATTTAGACGTAAATCCTGATCTTTTAGGAGGGTTAGTCGTAAAGATCGGGTCAAAAATGGTAGACTCTTCAATACAAACTAAATTGCAACATTTACAACTCGCTATGAGAGGTGTGGGATAATGGAAATCCGCGCAGCGGAAATATCCGCTATATTAAAAGAAGAAATTAAAAATTTTGGGAGTGAAGCCGAAGTCGCTGAAGTAGGCCGTGTGCTATCAGTGGGTGATGGAATTGCTCGAGTTCACGGACTGGACAAAGTTCAAGCTGGCGAAATGGTGGAGTTTCCTGGGAATATCAGAGGAATGACGCTGAATTTGGAAGAAGATAATGTTGGAGTTGTTATCTTTGGCGATGATAGAACTATTAAAGAGGGTGACATTGTAAAAAGAACCGGTGATATTGTTGATGTTCCGGTTGGAAAGGGTCTTCTTGGTCGCGTTGTTGATGCGCTTGGAAATCCTATTGATGGAAAGGGTAATATTGAAGCTTCGGAAAGGGGCCTGATCGAGGTTAAGGCTCCAGGCATTATCCCACGCAAGTCGGTTCACGAACCAATGCAAACGGGTTTGAAAGCAATTGATAGTTTAATTCCGGTTGGGCGAGGTCAACGGGAGTTAATAATTGGGGATAGGCAGACAGGTAAGACTGCCATAATCATTGATACTATCTTGAACCAAAAGAAAGCGAATGATGCAGCAACAAATGATTCTGAAAAACTCTATTGTGTTTATGTAGCTGTCGGACAAAAAAGATCTTCAGTTGCACAACTGGTAAAAGTTCTGGAAGAATACGGTGCAATGGAGTATTCAATTATTGTCACTGCGACCGCATCTGAATCTGCTCCAATGCAATTTCTTGCTCCCTATACCGGATGTACCATGGGAGAGTTTTTTCGTGATAATGGTATGCATGCGGTAATATTTTATGATGATTTAACAAAGCAGGCAGTTTCCTATCGTCAAATGTCTTTATTGTTGCGTAGGCCTCCAGGTCGGGAAGCTTACCCAGGCGATGTATTCTATCTTCATTCTCGCTTATTGGAGAGATCAGCTAAAATGAATGACGAACAAGGTGCCGGATCGTTAACCGCTCTTCCAGTGATTGAGACTCAAGGCAATGATGTTTCAGCATATATTCCAACTAATGTAATTTCAATTACAGATGGTCAGATTTTTTTGGAAACAGATTTATTTTACAAAGGTATACGTCCTGCTGTGAATGTGGGACTCTCGGTCTCGCGCGTTGGATCAGCCGCTCAAGTTAAGGCTATGAAGCAGGTGGCTGGATCAATAAAACTCGAGCTTGCTCAATACAGAGAGATGGAAGCGTTTGCTCAATTTGCTTCTGATTTGGATGCATCAACTCAGCAACTATTAGCGCGTGGTGCGCGATTGACGGAAGTTCTAAAACAGGGACAATTTACTCCCTATCCAATGGAAGAACAGGTTGTCTCTTTATTTTCGGGAGTTGAGGGATTTCTTGATGGTATTGAAATTAACGAGGTCGTTCGTTTTGAACAGTTATTAATGGCGAGTATTAGAGAAAAAGGTGCTGATATTTTGTCAATAATAAGAGATGAAAAAGCAATTTCAGACGATACTAGCGGGAAATTAAAACGGTTTATTAGCGATTTTGCAGAATCGTTTAGTTAGTGTAGAGGTATATTTTAAAATTCTATAATGGCTAATCTCAAAGAATTAAAAAATCGAATTACCAGCGTAAAGTCAACGCAGAAAATAACTTCGGCTATGAAAATGGTTGCAGCGTCGCGGCTTAAACGTGCACAAGATGCGGCTGAGGTTGCCAGACCATATGCCGTGAAAATGACAGAAATAATGACCTCCGTTTTAAAACGAATAGGATCGCTCGATGTTTCGAGTAAATTATTGATTGGCACTGGTTCAGATAGTGTTCACCTAATTGTAGCAGTAACATCGGATCGCGGTTTGTGTGGAGGTTTTAACTCAAGTATTTCGCGAGAGGCGCGTAAGCTCATTCGATCCCTGGAAGCTGATGGCAAAGAAGTGAAAATTCTTTGTATTGGGAGGAAGGGTAGAGACCAATTAAAGATGGAGTTTGAAAAAAACATAATCGATTTCTACGAAGGTATTGGAAAAGCGGGAGTTGATTTCGGCGAAGCTCAGATGATTGCAAGTAAAGTTATTGGAATGTTTGATGAGGGCTCTTTTGACGAATGTACCTTAGTATATAATCGATTTGTATCAGTAATTTCTCAAGAAGTAACCTCTACAAAGATTGTCCCCGTTCAGTTACCTGAAATCAGTAGTGAAGCTAAAATTGGCGATACTGGTGTAAATTCTTATTCAACAGGGTACGAATATGAACCAACGGAAGAGGAAATATTGGATGAACTTTTACCGCAGAACTTATGTGTAAGAATCTTTAGTGCACTTTTGGAAAGTTCTGCTTCTGAGCATGGTGCTCGTATGTCGGCAATGGATAATGCAACACGCAATGCAGGCGAAATGATTGATGACTTATCAATGATTTATAATAGATCGAGACAAGCAAAAATTACTAGTGAATTAATTGAAATAATTTCGGGTGCTGAAGCACTCTAATATAGTTGGAGTTTAAACAATGGCTCAGAATATAGGAAAAATATCCCAAATAATGGGTGCCGTGGTCGATGTAAAATTTGATGGAGAGCTGCCTCAAATGCTCAATGCTCTTGAAGTTGATAATAGAGGCGAGAGGCTGATCCTCGAAGTTGCACAACATCTCGGGGAATCGCAAGTTCGAACGATTGCGATGGATACTACTGATGGTTTGGTGAGGGGGGCTGAAGCTGTTGATACAGGCGCTCCAATCTCTATGCCTGTAGGCCCTGGAACCCTGGGTCGTATCTTAAATGTGGTAGGAGAACCGGTAGATGAGCGAGGACCTGTTGAACATGTGAAAACTTTGCCAATCCATAGATCAGCACCCGAGTTTATTGAGCAATCAACTGAAACTGAAGTTTTAGTGACAGGAATTAAAGTTGTAGACTTAATTGAGCCATATCCCAAAGGCGGAAAAATTGGTCTTTTTGGAGGGGCTGGTGTAGGTAAGACCGTTATAATTATGGAACTTATCAACAATATAGCGAAAGGTCATGGTGGCTATTCAGTTTTTGCTGGAGTTGGAGAACGTACTCGTGAGGGTAATGATTTATACCATGAAATGATGGAATCAGGTGTTATTCAGGTTGACGGCCCGGGTTCTAAAGCCGCTCTTGTTTATGGTCAAATGAATGAGCCTCCAGGAGCTAGGGCGCGTGTTGCACTGTCAGGGTTGACTTTGGCGGAATACTTCCGCGATGAAGAGGGACAAGACGTATTATTTTTTGTAGATAATATTTTTAGATTTACGCAAGCCGGTTCGGAAGTTTCTGCTCTTTTAGGACGAATTCCATCTGCTGTTGGATATCAGCCGACGCTGGCTACCGACATGGGGGCTATGCAGGAGCGAATTACTTCAACCCACAAGGGTTCAATTACTTCAGTTCAGGCAATTTATGTACCAGCTGATGATCTAACGGATCCGGCACCAGCTACTTCTTTCGCCCATTTGGATGCGACAACTGTTTTGTCGCGTCAAATCGCCGAGTTGGGTATTTATCCAGCTGTTGATCCTCTGGACTCAACTTCGCGTATTCTTGATGCTGCAATTGTGGGTGAGGAACACTATAATATTGCACGAGAGGTTCAACGAGTGCTGCAGACATACAAGAATCTGCAAGATATTATTGCAATTTTGGGTATGGATGAACTTTCAGAGGAAGATAAACAAACAGTTGCTCGTGCTCGGAAAATCCAAAGATTTCTCAGTCAACCTTTTCATGTTGCAGAGATATTCACGGGAACCCCTGGCGTTTTTGTATCTTTGGAGGATACAATAAAAGGTTTTAAAGGTATTGTTGCTGGTGAATACGATCATTTGCCAGAGGCAGCATTTTATATGGTAGGAACAATAGAAGAGGCTATCGAGAAAGCTGCTAAAATGGCTCAGGAAGCAGCTTAAATATGTCAGACGTCAATACAAACAAGGTTTTTTTTGAACTTGTTACCCCAACATTTTTGGCGATTTCTGAAGATGTAGATATGGTAGTCGTCCCTGGTGTTGACGGAGATTTTGGAGTACTCCGAGGGCATACTCCTATACTAACTACTGTCAGACCTGGTGTTATTAAAATGTACATGGGTGGGGCAGTTGTTAAAACCTTTTTTATTGAAGGAGGAATAGCAGAAGCTAATCCAGAAAAATGCACTGTTTTAGCCGAATTCATCCATAATATAGAAGATATTACTCAACAAGATGTTGATACACGCTTATCAAAAGCAAAAGAGAATTATGAGAAAGATCGCAATGCTGGGGCGAAAAAAGAGCTTGTGATAGCTGAAGCGTTAGTAAAATCACTAAACATTGAAGGGACCAAACACTAAGTTCGATTCTTTAATTCTAAAAAAATTAAATGAAAATTTAATATAAATTTGAGCTCGGTTAAAATACCTATGTATTTATAATCATACGTCGTTTATTCAACTTTTTAATTATCTTCATTGATATTTCAGAGAGAACGGAAGTCATTTCTTTCTAGTAATCTTGAGATTAGTAATCCAGATACTAATCCCCAGAACGGCGCGCCTATGTTTAGTACTGATTGATCTGCTATTGTTACTAAAAAACAGATCAAAGCACCCAGACTGTTCCGTTTCTGAAATGATGTCACAAATGCACTTTCTAATACTCTAAGAAGTGCTAGACCTGCTAAAGTAGCTATAAAGGCCGGCGGGGTTGCCAGCATTAGCTTTGTAAATAAGGGCGCATAAAGGCCAAATAAAATTGCTAAAATACATATTATTATCGCTGCTATGTATTGTTGTCGTATGCTACCACTGCTTGAAATGATAGCATTAACTGGACCAGTTAAGCAGGTTGAAACAGATCCAAAAGTTGCAGTTAATATTGATCCTAACCCACAGGCGGCGGTAATAGTGTTTACTGGAGGCTTGTGACCTTTATTACGCAAAATTGCAATGCCTTGTGCGTTTTGTGCGGCTAACACTGTCACCGCTAACGGGACAACTAACTCAAAAATTGCAGCCCAAGAAAATACTGGGGTATAAATTTGGGGGGTGATAATAGTATAAGTTGCATCTTTGATAAGGCCCATCGTCTCTGTAAAGTATATAGCAATTATGCCGACAATAAGAACGCCAATCATTGGCGGGAGTTTGACCATCACCTTTACATTCAGGGACAAAAAAATAAAGGTAAGTGTCATTGGAATGGAAATCCATGGATCTTTAGTAAAGGCGATAATCATATCTAATCCAAAACCTAGGAAGACGCCTGCAACCATGGCCATAATTATAGGCATTGGTAGTATAGACATTATTTTCTTGAACCAACCAGTAATCCCTAAAAATATTAATAAGATTCCAGTTCCATAAAACGCTCCAATTACCTCGCTGAAACTGAGGTGGTTCAGAGCTGGACCCACAAGAACTGTTCCAGAAATAGTCCAAAAGAAAACTAATGGCTGACGATATAATATTGAAATAATAATGCCTAAAATACCATTAATGACAAAAGCCCCAAACAGCCATGAAGCAATATCCTGCTCAGATAAATCCCCTTTGACACCTACTCCTAAGACAATTGCCACGGGGGCTGAAGCTGCAAATAAAAATGCGATTATTGCATTCGTGAAATGAGTTAAAGATATATTTCGGACAGTTTCCCTGAGCCTCGGTATTCTGTGAACGATTGGTTCGAATTTCATAAAAAGTCCTATAAAATAATTAGTTTATAAAATAATCCAATATTCTCAGAAAATTAGAGATGACTTTAAAACATCTACTAGTCTCGGGCGCTCATTATGTGGCAGTAGCTTGCCAATTTCAATTTGTATTCCTTTTGACCACGCAAAAACTTTTGGTGATTGGCTTTTTTGAATTTCAAAGTCAATTTGCGTCCAGTAGGTTTGAAATTTAATATCATTTGATTGACTCTTAAACACCTTATGCCAAATACCTTTTGCATGGCCATAATGTATAATTAATTGGTCGTCGCTTATCAGGAGGGTTTCTATTTTCTGACTATGATATTTCTCAAATTGGTATGAAATATAAAGTAATAATAACTCTATTCCAAAGAACGGTAGTACTAATTTTGCGCCTATTAAAAAGGCGATTGTATCTAAAATTATAAATACAATACCAAGGTAGATAAATAAATATTTTCTGGTTAGAACATTACCCATAGTTCCTGATTGTATTACAATTTCAGTATGTATCTGATT
>JADHRD010000045.1 GCA_016777585.1 Rhodospirillales bacterium
TGCAATGGCATCAATAATTTATGAGGGAATACTTGACGATTTTCCAAAATTACGAATTATTATAGCACACGGAGGTGGGTATTTGCCGTATTATTCAGGTAGAACAGATAAAGCATACGATACCCGTGCGGAAACAAGACAAAATATCTCCAAAAAACCAAGTTCTTATTTCTCAAAATTTTACTACGATACCGTAATTTTTGATCAAAATATGTTAATACCCTTGATAAAAAAAGCTGGCCATACTCACGTAATGCTGGGTAGCGACTATCCGCGTGGGGAGATTGAACATAATCCCGTTGAATTTATTACAAAAGCAAGAATGTTATCAAAAACAATAAAAAATGAAATCCTTGGCTTGAATGCTGCAAAATTGTTTAAAATTAAATTCTAACGAAATCTCATAAGCAAAGTACTAATAGAGATGGATAAAACTCATAAAAATATTGAATACGCTGAAACAATTGCCTTAAAAGCTCTTGAATTTCTTTTGGACAATGAAGAGCTTAAGACTGAATTTTTGTCAATATCGGGCTTATCTGCCGAAGACATCACAAGCGAATTCAAAAATCCAGAATTTCTTGGGGGCGTTCTAGATTTTTTATTACAAAATGAGCTCGCTCTGATCGCATTTTGCGACAGGGTAGGAATTAAACCAGAGGAACCTCTAAGACAGAGATATTCACTTCCTGGAGCTAATTACGACTATTAATTTTAACGGGAAAATTATTATAGAATAGCGGTTCTTAACCATGACTCAATATTTTCTGGTCGACTGGATCTTGGGTATATTCCAACTGTTAAAGCCTCGAGGGTGTCGTTACGACTGAACTCTAATAAAATATTTTCTTGAATTACTCCGTAACTTTCTGAGACGTGACCAAAGAGCTCTCTCACATTCCAACTCATAGGATTTGTATAAACAAAATCAAATTCATTATTGTTAATTTCTATTAACCAGTGACCAACATTAATCTCAGTTAAAGAACATGCGGGGTCAAATCGATACGGTATAATTACCGAATGAATCCCCTCTCCCAGGAATTTATCATTAATCAACAAACGATGATGAGTCTTCTCTAAAATAATCTTTCGATAAGGTATCACAGGCTCATCCAGGAGTTCATACCCCGAATGGGAGCCACAAAATATATCTTTTTCCTCGCTTGTTTGCCAAGTATGAAGAATCGGCTTTGTTTCATATTTTAATGAGAAAAGTTCCTTTTCAGATATAAAACTATTTTGCTCCTTTCCATCTATAAATGGCGTATTATGTGCATATGTGCCTCTGAATTCATCTCTCTTTAAATAATCAGCAGTGTAAACGAAAGAACCACTATCAGTAACTATTGGGGAACCTTGTATGACTGCTTCAAAAGAAAGACAGTCATTATGCCCGTGTCCACCCCTTCCCGCATAGCCCACTGGTGCATTATCAATAAAAACATGATCGTCTTCACTTGCCATTATAAAGTAACCTGCGTTTTTATACCCTACAGAAGTTGCTTTAAAATTTTCTAATTTTGAATCAAAATTAGTTTCAATTATTTCTGACCCATAAGTCCACAAATATTCGGTATTTCCAAAAATGTTCTTATTGGCTTGTTTGTTGCTTTCCCAAGGACTTTGAATTAAGTCAGATAGGTAAGCATGATTGTTTAATGATTGGCCGCCGAAGGGCAAAACACGCCCGTCATCGCCATCCCCTAATAAAGGCGCTAACCCGTTTGGTTTAGTATAATTCTGAGAAAAGGATGCAACTTTAAGAAAGTGTCTAGAAAATGACTCTTCAACATGAAGCCCTACATCTAATCTATATTTTGCTGGCCAAAAGAATAACTCGGATACAAATCTGTGATATGCAATGGATCCTTCGAAATTAATACCCTCTTGATTTATTTGCTTGGAAATCTCAGTTGACAAAACTTCCCAACCGAGAGTTGACCATCTCTCTGAGATTTTACCATTACCAAAGAATAATCCGATAAAAACTAATGCCGCCGCGTCGGCAACGCAATGATTGCCGTTTACACCATAGTCTTCAATATATCGTTCAATAAAAATACCATGTTCGTAGATAGAACGTAAGAATAAAAATTTAAAATTAATGTCATTCCAAGCTTCTGAATTTTTGAAAATATGGAAAAACCATGTCCAACTGAAAACCCTCATAGCAGGTTCCATGGCAACCGCCCAATTAACACCGATTGCGTATGGATTATTTTCAATCCAATCAATAATAATTTTCTTTATAAAAAAAGCATATTTCTCATCATTGGAAAGAGAGTAGGCTTGGCCGATAGGAATAGCCCACTGCAGTCGAGATAATTCCCATGGTACTTTTACATCACTTGGGAAGCCTCGGTTAAGAATATCAATATCTCGGAAGAATTTATTTGGCCAAGTGTATTTGGCCTTGAAGTCAGCGTGCCAAGGAATAGGAAACTCGAGATCTACTGGCCCAGAGCCTAAAAGATCAACAGATAAGGATAGTGATTGTTCAGCTAATCCAAATACCCTATTTGTCTCATTGGGACAAAAAAAATCTAATTTAGAAGAATTCATTTTATCGGTATATGCGGGATATGGTCTTCTTGATATTTTCGAATATAGATTTTTAATATCTTTTTCGTTAAAAATTTTGGAGAACTCAGTCTCATTTATTCCTTCTAATGGTGAGGAAAAGATACGATCTCTTATCGTATAAAGCTCACGATACACCCGCTTACTTATTTCTAAAGGTGAACGCGAACATGCTCTAGAAAGGCGATCAATCCAAAGACCCAAAATAATTTAATCCCTTTAACATTATTTAGTTTTTATTTAACTAAACTATACTGCACAAATTATAACAATGAATTAAAGTACTTTCCTCTAGCCATCTTTACCTTAACTTAAATATTGAATAAATTAGTTTATAAAATTCCTTAAATCCAGAAGATGTACTCTTATCAGGAGTTGGTAACATACTAAAAAGAGCAATTCCATCTACAGGTGAGTATATACCTTCAATTGGATTAGGCACATATCGGTCATTTGATATTAATCTTAACCAAAACAAAAAGAACCTAATCAACGTTATTAAAAAATTTTACGCGGCCGGAGGAACTGTTATAGACACTTCTCCAATGTATGGATTGGCAGAATCTAGCATTGGACAAATCCTCTCCAGATTAAACATGAATGACTCCTTTTTTTTAGCCACTAAGGTATGGACCGAAGGGAAACCCAACGGCTGTCAACAAATGCAAGAGTCCTTACAAAAACTTGCTACTCAGCGACTTCAGCTTATGCAAGTTCACAATCTTATAGATTGTGATACTCATTTGGAAACCCTTCGGGAATGGCAGGAACAAAAAAAAATTAAATATATTGGCATCACCCATTACACCGAAAATGCATTCGACGAACTCAGTCACTATATCAAAAAAAGGCCATACATTGATTTTTGTCAGATACCTTATTCAATAACTAATAGAGCAGCAGAACGATATTTTCTAGACTTGTGTTCAGATTTCGAAATTGCCACATTAATAAATCGACCATTTGAACAAGAAGGGTTGTTTAGGCATGTTAAACAAGCGACCATTCCAATATGGGCAAGGGAATTTGGCTGCTCTACATGGGCTCAATATTTTTTAAAATATATATTAGCTCATAACGCCGTCACATGTGTTATTCCAGCAACGAATAACCCCAAGCATGTAGAAGAAAATATAGCAGTTGGACAAACAAGACTGCCTGAAAAAAAAGAATTAAAAAAAATGGTCGAGTATTTCAACGCAATATAGCTATTTAATGGCATTACCATCAGATAATGGACCTTTCTATTTTAATGAAAAATACTAATAAAGCCGACCGCACTGCGGGAATCCCAAAAAACTCGCATCGTCGGGTTCTGCAACTGGCCATTCCGATAATATTGGCTAATCTAACAACGCCAATATTAGGTGCAGTGGATACAGCTGTTATGGGACACTTAGCAAGCCCATCTTATTTAGCGGCCGTTTCAATTGGAGCTATAATTATACAATTTATTTTTTGGGGATTTGGTTTTCTAAGGATGGGCACGACCGGGCTTACAGCTCAAGCATTTGGAATTAATGACAAGGTAGAACTACAAATGAATTTCCTTAGGCCAGCTTTGTTCGCTGTAATAATGGGATTTATTTTATGGATTCTTCAAATTCCGATTATAAATTTTGCCTTATATTTATTTGAAGCATCTCACACTGTGGAAACTTTAGCTTCAAATTATTTTGAAATACGTATCTGGAGTGCGCCGGCAGTTTTAATTAACTATTGCCTTATAGGTTGGTTTATCGGCATTCAAAAAACAAAAATTACATTATTACTCCATGCTTGGATGAACATTATCAATATTATTCTAGACCTCGTTTTTGTAATTGGGTTTGAATACGGAATAGTTGGGGTCGCGATCGCAACGGTAATAGCTGAAGTATCTACAACAATGATAGGAATATTTCTTTTTCGTCGAGAGATAAGAAATCTTAGATGTAAAATTAGTATATTGGATTTGTTAAATCTAAGCAAAATTAAAAAACTTTTGGAAAATAATTTAAATATTTTTATACGAACGTTTTGTTTAATTTTTGCATTTGCATATTTCACATCCGTTGCTACAAAGTTTGGTAGCACTATTCTTGCAGTAAATGCTGTTCTCTTTCAATTTATACATTTTCTCTCTTTCGGTCTAGACGGATTTGCGCAGACAGCTGAAACATTAGTTGGTAGCGCACTAAGCGCAAAAAATCGAATAGCGTATAAACTTGCCGTAAAAACAGTTACTCAATGGTCAATAATAATAGGGTTTTTATATTCAATAATATACTACTTTTTAGGTCCCATATTAATCGACTTACTTACAGACCTACCTGAAGTTCGTTCATTATCAAAAGAATTCTTAATTTGGATGATCTTTTTCCCAATTGTCGCAGTATGGCCTTATTTGTTAGATGGAATCTTTATTGGAGCGATGCGATCAACTGATATGCGAAATGGAATGTTGTTCTCTCTAGCTATTTTTCTTGGATCAATAAATTTTCTAGTTGAAAATTATGGGTATAACGGCTCGTGGGTTGCACTGTATCTATTTATGCTATCAAGAGGCATTACCTTAATGATCAAATATCCACAAATAAGTAAAAACTTAAAAGTGGTACCCATATCTAATACCGACTGATTCAAGTCCTTCATTTGTAGAGCAGAGTTTTGCATTAGAAATATGATCTAAATGAGCCATGATAGAATGACGACCATCAAAACGATAGCCAATATCGAGAGACTCTCTAAATAAAAATTTACACCCCAAGGACTTCTGATCAGTTAAATCAGTAACTTTAGAGCCGTCATGATACGCCCCACCAAGAGAAAAGTTCGTAAAATATATTTCTTTGAAAAGCCACTCCCATGTTAGGCCCGCGTATACTTGATTTGTATCTTGAGAATCATTTAACGATACTCCAAGATGAGGTTTTGGGGACCAAATTCGTTTAAATTCATCTGGGCTATTAAATAAAATCTCTAAATTCCCATCGTATCCCTCTTCTTTCCGATGACTAAAAGGGCCTTGATCATGCCACAATGCCCCTACCCTTATTTCAGATACAATATTGTTTCTCTTATTGTTAGAGAACGATTGATTGGGCACTATTTTTCTTTCTCGTAAAATTTCACTTGATTTTATAATTGCCCGATTATTAATCGGAGCAATAATACCCGTTTTTGTGGAGAAATCTGGCCGAGGTTCAGTGTTTACATTTTCAAAAGGATGAGGTTCGTTCAAAAGTCGATTCATATTATAGTTTGCACCTGTAGTACCACCAAACGCACTGGTCACAAATATGCACGACAATACACAGCTTAAACTACATATTAGACCTGTATAAAATACGTTGTTATACAAAACTATCCCCTTTTGCATTATACTAGGTTTTATTGATGGCACCTTAATTAATACTTGTCTAGGACAACACAAAAAAAATTATAAAAATAAATAATATTTCCTTGTTTTTAAGTTTCTATGCCATAGTTTACGTCAATGCTGTTATAACGTGGATAGCTAAAAAGAGAGGAAGGCCAATGATTTACGAGTTTAGAACCTATGACTTGGTTCCTGGATCTGTTAATGAGGTAATAAAACGTTTTGGCGAGGCCTACCAAAAACGGAAAGAATTTTCGGTTCTATCCGCGTTTTTTTACTCTGAAATTGGTCCCCTTAATCAAATAATACATATTTGGCCATATCAAGACACCAATCATAGAGCGAAGGTCCGATCTGAGGCCGTTGAGAGTGGCGCATGGCCACCAAAAATTAGTGAGTTCATTCAACATCAACACGTTGAAATTCTTGTTCCTTGGTCATTCTCTCCAAAGTTGTCACCTGGCACAGAGGGTCCATATTACGAAATGCGAAGTTATATATGTAAACCCGGAAGCTTACCTGAAACCAAGGAACGGTGGCTTTCGAAATTAGATGAACGTAAAAAATTATCACCATTAATTGGTGTATTTAGCGTCGATATCGGCACAGCTTTAAAAATTGTACATATTTGGAGCTACAAAGATCTCAAACAGAGAAGCGAAGTGCGAGCGGAAGCTGCCGAAAAAGGAGTATGGCCTCCTTCAGGAAGCGGACAAGATTTTTTTTCACAAGAAAATAAGATTTTGCTCCCAGCGAGCTTTTCACCTATGCAATAAACAAATCCATTTGACTAATTTGCTACGTGCCTGCCATATCGAGAAACGAGCGTCTTCGGAATAATCCTTTTCAATTGTGATAAATAATTCCCGTGCAAATTTGGGCCTAATTTATTTTCTTGAATTATTCTGGCATAATTATAAGCATCTGACTTAGTTGAAAAAACTTTCACAACTTTGGCGACACCCATATTGCTCATAACCATCCAAGTTTTGTTTACCGAATTGTGTTTAATAAAAAAGCGCATAACCGTACCCCACAGTTTCTTGTAAAGCAAAACTTCTTAAAAAATTATGAATTTTTACTTTTATTATTTATGGAATTTTTAAATTTTTTATCTGATTAGCGCTATCAATTATACATCCCGATGAACAATTTAACTGTATAATTTCTTTTAAGATTTTTCTATCGTGCCTTTTCATTGATCTTTCATATGCTGGGTCATAGTGAAATTCTAATAGATTTTTTGCTAGGCCTAACCAATTTTTATCATTCAAAAGGTTTTGCCAACAAATCATTCGGTCATTACCGTAACGGGACTTCATCCCTTTAATTAGGCCTGTCAAATTTTTTGTAAGAAGTTTTAAATTTTTATATGATGAAACTAGATAGTCAGATCGAGCATCTAGAGGTACATTTATCATAACCAACGGCGCCAAACTCATGCGTTTCCATATATTATTCGGTATTAAAAGTTCTCCAATTCGGGAACTCTCCGCCTCTATAAAAACTGGGTGCTTAGAATTAAATTCAGATAGTTTTTCCACGAGTTGAGACTCAAAATATTTTTGGCTTGGTTGAGATTGATCTGGAAACGCGCCCAACAGAGACCCACGATGTTTAGCTAATCCCTCCAAGTCAACAACCTGAGCTCCTGTTTCCTCTAATTTAACCAGGATATCGGTTTTACCTGATCCTGTTTGCCCACCTACTACCACAAACTTAAATTTATCAGCTATATGTTCTAGACTCTTTACCACTGCTCTCCTATATGACTTATACCCGCCTTTTAAGATATGGGTATGCCACCCAATTTCGCTACATATTTGTGCAAATGCTCGAGACCTCTGGCCTCCTCGCCAACAATAAATTAAAGGCCTAAAATTAGAACCCATTTCTGAAAGTTCATTCTCTAAATGATGAGCGATATTTTTTGAAACAAAAATAGCCCCTTTTCTTCTTGCCAAAAATCGTGATTTCTGAACGTAAATTGTTCCAATTTCCGCTCGTTCAATATTTGACAGAACAGGCATATTTATGGCTATCGGAACATGATCAATTCTAAATTCTTCCGGAGACCTTACATCTATGATTTGATCATAATCATCTGAATTCCAGACAACGACTTCTTTTATAGGGGCATTCATTTTTGCAGGTTTCATTTACATGTTAATTTGATATTTAAGAGTTGAAACATTCATTCTCAAGACCTACAGTTTACAGAAGTATTTAATATAGCCAAATATAATCGATAAACTTAAGTCATATTTTTTTAATTAAAAAAAAGATCCAAGTGAGGTCAAAATGTCGGAATTTATTAGAAAGTTGGAGAATGAGATCGATGCATCTTCATTAATTACTGATAAATCCGAAATGGCAAAATATATTACTGATTGGCCGGGAAAGATTACTGGAGATGCACTAGCTGTTCTCAGACCTCGAAATACGTCCGAGGTCTCGAAAATTATGTTATTAGCTTATGAATTCGAGATACCAGTAGTGCCACAGGGAGGAAATACCAGTGTCGCTGGTGGATCAGTACCTGATGATACTGGAAATTCGATCGTTATTTCCTTGGAACGTATGAATAAAGTTCGTGATATTAGTGTATCTGCAATGACTATTACAGTAGAGGCCGGCTGCATACTCGAGAAATTGCAACAAATCGCAGAAGACAAAGGACTTTTTTTTCCCCTTAACTTTGGCGCAAAAGGAAGTTGCATGATTGGTGGTAATCTAGCAACCAACGCTGGGGGGCAAAATGTAGTTAGATATGGGAATACGCGAGAATTATGTCTTGGTGTAGAGGCTGTATTTTCTGACGGTAGGGTAATGAATTTATTATCGGGACTAAGAAAAGATAATACTGGATATGATTTAAGAGATCTACTTATTGGATCAGAAGGAACTTTGGCAATTATCACCGCCGCCACGATGAAGTTGTTTCATCTACCCCAGGCACGATCAGCAACATTTGCTATTATTCCTGACATCGACACTGGACTGGAGCTTTTAAACCGAGCTCAAGCACACACGGGAGGTGCAGTGGAGGCCTTCGAGCTAATACCTCGAGTATTCCTTGAATTAGTAAAGAAACATGCGCCTCAATTTCATATACCATTTCCACAAATCCCCGAATTATGTGTTTTGATTGAAATCGCACCAACAAACCCTCAAAATTCAAATAATAGCGAAGCGATTGATAACAATGCAAAAGAACAACTTGAAAATATTTTGGAGGATGGAATAAATGATGGATTAGTGTTGGACGCGGTCATCGCATCATCTGAAGGACAACGTCGCGAAATGTGGGAGATGAGAGAGAGTGCTCTTGAAATTATAACAAAAGAAGGAAATCGCATTGGATTTGATATTTCACTACCCCTAAACAAGGTTCAAGCATTTGTTAAAGAGATGGAATTCAGAGCGGGTTCATTAGTTGAAAATCTCAGAATGTGTCATATGGGGCACCTAGGAGACGGAAATCTTCATTACGCTATATTTCCACCAGAAGAAGATCCAGATGCATTAATTTTAAAATCCGAAGAAATAAAAAAAGCGGTATATGATGCAATTAGTTCATTCGATGGATCTTTTAGCGCTGAACATGGAATCGGAACCTCAAAGCTTTTCGCAATGAATAATTATAAAGACCCGGTCGCATTAGACATAATGCAACAGATCAAGGTTAAACTTGACCCCAAAATGATAATGAATCCAGGCAAGCTGTTACCGTAGCTTTTAATTTGGACGTTTAATATAAAAAGACTAAAAAGATAGGATCCAGGGAAATCTGCGTCTCAATTGACCATTCCGATAATCTAAAATATTTTTTAACCTAACTTCTTTGCGTGGAGATAAAATTTTAATACCATTCCCTCTATTTACCCCTTGCACTTCTAATCGACTTCTAAGTTTGAAAATAGCATTTTCATTTCTGAACCGCTCCTGCCAATGAAAAACTTTATTGACATATTTCCTAGTATATCTGTGAGGTTTAGCGTCTCCACCACGCCCCCGAAGTGTCCCACCGTTATAATGGGATAAAGCTAAATCCCAACGCTGATCATATTGTTTATAAAGCTTATACAAATAATCGACACCAATTTGGATATTTATCTCTGGATTCCATAGACTTCTGGCTGTAGCCCCATATTCCTCCCGCGCTGTTTGCGGCATGATTTGCATAATACCGCGAGCTCCGACAGAGCTTAAAGCGTTTGGATTGAAGTCCGACTCAACTTTAGCTACTGCAAGAGCAAGGGTTGGTGGGACACCTAGACCTAGGGCTCGATCAACAAGAATTTTTTTAATTTGCAAACCATCTGCTGAGCTAACATTCGATAAAACCAAAAGTAAAAAAGCAAATATAACACAGATTACTGTAGGTTTATGGAACTTTTGGTATTTTATCACTACTTTTTTCCAGTTGGCAGACTAAACAAATTATCTGGCAGACTTTCAATATAAGAGAGGGTATCAAGGCTTGAATTTACATCTGCGTATTTCGAATGCAGGTCGAGAAGTGTAACAGCGTGAGATACATCAGACCGATCAAAACAAGCTTCTTCAACAACATTAACCTTTAAGTTATTACTAAACGCATCAACCGCCGTAGCTCGAACGCAACCGGATGTTGTCGTACCTGTAAGAATAATTGAGTCCGCTTTCAAAAGATTAAGATAACTCATAGTTGGCGCTTCATGAAAAGCACTCGGTTTTTGCTTCCAAACAACAATATCCTGTTTTTGAGGAGCAATTTCATCCATGATATCATTACCATCACGATTCGATGTTATCGATGGTTTTTCGCGTTTATTATTTTCACCTCGAGAATTTTTCCATGACCATCCGCCACGGTCCCACCTATCATCTCTAGCATATCCAGTCGTGTATATTACTGGTATTTCTTTTTTATGGGCCGCATCTATTAATTTAATGAGAACTGGAAGCGCATCCCACGCAGTCTCACCACATGACAGTTTCCAATGTTTAATGGAGTCTAAGATTGGCTCACGTCGATCTCCGCAAAAGGCATAACTTACGTCAATAACCATTAGAACTGGGCGCTGGCCAAAACCTGATTTTTCACCAAAACCGGCAGCATCAAATACGGTGCGGTCGCGATCAGAAACATATTTATCCCAGATACGTTCTGTCATTTTCTTGTTAAACTCCAATTTAAAATAAACAATAAACAATTATAGTATATTTTCTTTAAAACATATATTAGTTTAAACAATTAAAATTAATAAAAGATCAAAATATATTCGATATATTCTAATGTAGGTTTAATATAGCATTTATCCTAACACTTCAAAGTTCAAAAACTAAATATAGTTCCATAAATTGAAAAGAATGAACCATTATGAAAAATAAAACGGTAATAGTTACAGGAGCTGCAGGAGGAATCGGTTCTGCATGCGCAAAGTTACTTCTAAATCAAGGAGCTAATGTCGTCGCATTTGATCCTGAAATTGAAAAAATGAGAAAACTTCTACCTAAAGATAACGGTAATCTTTTAATTATCGGTGGCGATGTATCAAAAGAAATCGCATGCGATGATTTAGTGAATGCGACTTTAGAAAAATTTGGCCAATTAGACTCATTGATTCACTGGGGAGCGACACATTCTTCGGACACATGGAGAGAGCTAACATCGGAAGAGTGTAACCGGGTTATGAACATAAATGTAACTGGCTCTTTTTTAATAACGCAAGCAGTTGCAAAAGAAATGGTTAAGCATAAAAAAGGTGCAATTGTTCTATGCACATCGACGTCAGTGCTATTTGGAGTGACTGGAGGTGATGGGCAAGCGGGCCCCGCGTACGTGGCCTCTAAAGGCGCTGTGATTGCGTTAACGCGCTCTTTTGCCAGAGCATTAGGACCTGATGGGATCCGAGTAAATGCAGTCAGTCCGGGTATAACTGAGACACCTATGATTAAGAATTATACCGAGGCTAAACGTGATGCGATGAAAAAGCGTTTTCCACTTGGACGATTTGCTGAACCCAATGAGATTGCTGAAGCAGGTATATTTTTAGTATCTGATAAATCAACGTTCGTAACTGGAGAGACTATGCATGTAAACGGCGGGTCAAATTTTGGTTAATATCTAACAAAACTTAAATAAAACATATCGGTCTTTATTTAACTTCTTGGCCGATCCCGTAAAAGATCTCTGATACTAATTTTCCAACTTTATCATAATATTTCCATAGCCCTACCTGTTTACCGTTACTATATTGACCTTCATAATATATCTGACCGTTGGAGTAATAATGCTTCTCTTTTCCCTCTTTTTTATTGTTTTTGTAAGTGCCTTGTGACCATATTTTTCCATTGTTTCGTATCCATTCCCAAGGCCCCTCGAGTTTCCCTTTTAGATAATTTTCTTTCCAAATTGAGCCATTAAGATACCTAAGCCATACACCATGTTTCATTCCATTTTCAATATTTCCCACATATTTTATAGTTCCATTTTTGAAATACGATAAGCTTAAGCCTGAATAAGGAATTAGTTTATCACTTATAAAATACTGTCCATATTTATTAAGTAATTGACTAAGCGGAATACCTTTAGCTAAAACAGATCCGGATACAAAAATCATGAATATAAAAACAAGTGTTATTTTAAACTTGGTCATATGCCATTTTCAGAAATTTAAGAAGTTAAATTTTTTTCGTGGTAGTTTTAACAAATTACACGAAACATTAATCAAAAATATTAACATTTGTAGTAAATATCAATATTATTTTTCAAAATCTACAGCATTATTATTTAAATAACCCCATCATACTTTTATGGCAAATCGAGTGCACCACAGGTTTTTGTAAACTACAGAAATGTGATATATAATTTTGAATAAAATTCTTTTTGTTGAAAACTTGTATAGAAATAAAAAGAGAAAAGTATAGAATTAAGCTAATCAATATTAAAAATATTAATCAATGATTTCGAGATTATTAAACTTAATTTATTTATTTTTAGGAATTAAATGGCTTTAGAATGATTAGATAACCAGTAAAAATATTAAATAGTATTTATATAAAATTAAGAAAATTATAAAAAGTACGTTATAAAACAATTAAGGATGGCAAACATAAAAAAGCGGATATTAGAGGATTATCTATTAGCTGGAAGCACAGAGATATTACGTGGCGTTACAAGCGAAAATTCAAATGTATACACTTCTGATTGCGATAATTGTGATGCGCTTTATTTCATAGAACCTGATATAGTAGCTAATGACTATAAAAAACCAAAGAACACTGTTTGCAATTATTTAAAAACTGAGGAAAAAAATGCGGAATCTATAACAAAAGGATAAAGTATGGGGTTAGCTGTTGTATCCAATTTGAAGGTTATGGCGCGGGTCAGGCGGTAACCAAACTTTTTCATAATTTATTTATAGAAAACCTAACACAAATACTATTAAAAACCTAAAAAATGAGATCTTTCTGGTCAATTTGTTAACATTACACGATAAACTTAAAGTAACATATAAAAATAAAGTTACCGTAGATTTAGAGGCATTAATGCTCTGCGCCCATTCGTAAATGCTGCAATTACTGTGTTAAAGCAAAAAATGCGATAACTCATTAGTCTATTTAACGAGCTTTTTTAAAGCTAATATAAAAAATACTAGACTTAAATTAACCTTTAAATTTGATATTATTTATGTCACACTTACAAAAAATCTTTTAAAAATTTTATTAAAAATAGTGGGCAGATTTAATGGTGAACTATAGCAAAAAAAACGCAAAAGACTACGCTCAAGAGAATTTTAAAGGCATCTTTGCTGCTGGAATGACCCCATTTAATAATGATCTATCAACTGACGAAAATGCGCTTCGAAGCAACTTAAGGCATTGGGTTGATGACCTAAAGATCTCAGGTTTATTTATCAATGGAAAACAAGGCGAATTTTTTTCAATGAGCCTCCCTGAGCGTAAAAAACAATTTGAGATCGTTGTTGATGAGGTTGGAAACCGTTGCAAAACAATTATGTCTTGCTCAGATGAAAATCTAGATACGGTTCTTGAATTAGCCGAACATGCTCAGAATATAGGTGCTGACTGGATAATAGTTCACGCTCCACCTCTTTACTTTCATACTGATGTATCATCTGTATTAAAGGAATATTATAGGTATATTGCAGATAGAATAGATATTGGAATAGCAATTTGGCATCAACCAGATTATAATTATCTTCTTGAGCCTGAAGTCTGCGCAGATATAGCTGAAATAGAAAATGTTGTAGCTATAAAATACAGCGTAGATCGAGAACGATATTCAAAACTAACCGAAATGACTAGAGGGAAGTTAATCGTTAGCACATCCTCAGAGGAATTTTGGCTCGAGAATATTATTGAATTAGGTTGGCAAGTTTATCTTTGCTCAACACCGCCTTTTTTAATGCAAACGAAGTATGACCAACGAATGAATGAATATACGCGCCTTGCGATGACTGGAGAAATAAAGAGAGCAACATTAGTAAGGGATAGTTTAGAACCAGTAAGGCAAGCTCTTCAAACAACTCGTCCCCCTGATAAACCTCAAGCCCAACAAAAATACTGGGCTGATTTATTAGGACAAACAGGTGGACTAGTTCGCCGTCCTCTGCTCAACCTTACATCGAACGAAAAAATAAAAATTAAAAAAGCATTCGATAATTGTGGACTTAAACTAACGTGATACTATTTAAATATGTTAAACCATCCACAAAGGAGAAACCTTAATTATAGAATAAATAAGACTGTTACTATAAATCGATTTAAAAATTCTAATTACTTACGAGTAATATGGTTTTTAGCTGTAAAATTAAAAGATAAAATTTTATATAAACTGATTATCTAAATATTTATATTTTTTTCGATCTAACCTCGCAAATAAAACCTCCATTAAAACTATGGCAACAAATTATAGCGTAAAATGCAGTATATTGCGCGGAAACCATCCCTCCAGGTAATCTTTTTACCTTCACTATAAGTCCGGCCATTATAACTGATGCCAACCTCTTAAACTCTGGGACGAGGATTTAAGCGGCTTATTTTAGCCGTAATCTCGGGCTCAATTCCAAAGCGTTTCTCGCACAGATTGAGTTGTTCTATAATATCTCGCTTAAAGACCTTATAACATGTTTCCATGTCGGTAAGATTAAAGCCCGTCAGCATATTCGAAACTAAGGTCAGAGTCCGATTTCCAATGCTATGCCAAAAATACAAAACTCGATGGCTTTTTCCACCGGAAAACCTAGAACCATAAACGACGTCCGCATATCCATCTAGAATTGGTTTCAAGAGATCGGGGTACTCGGAGGGATCGTATTCAAGGTCTGCATCTTGAATTAAAAATATATCACCTTTGGCAAGACCAATACCATTGGCAATAGCCGCTCCTTTTCCTTGGTTAAGCTGATGTTGAATAAGTTTAACGTTATCATGTTCTCGAATAAGTTTCTCGGAAATTTCTAATGATCGATCTCGAGACGCATCATCTATAATTAAAACCTCCAAATCTAGACCTAAAACATCAGCTTCTAAAATTTTTTCTACAATGATCCTCAATGTTTTTTCTTCATTATAACAGGGAACTATTACAGATAACTTTTGCCTACCCATGAACCACCTCAAAAGACTCAATTACTAAAATTGCCGCACTAAACCAAACATTATACAAACTAAAAACTCATGCAAAAATTACACTCTATCGGCGAACTGAAATACGGTCAAAGGCCTAAACCATATAAGTTCAAAAAGTATCCTTCAAGGAGATGGATTGAAACGAATGATCATAAACGAGAGACCTCTTTTAAAAATCAAACAAGATTAATATTTTTAACGAAAGCTTATGATTTATTGTATTTATTATATTGAATTTGTTACTTCAATGAAATTATTCCAACATATCTTATTAAAATCATTTTCTCGTATTTTCGGCCAATTAGGTAAATTAGAATTATTTGGGTTGCCCTCTCTCGCAAACGCACCCCAGGTTTCTTGAATAATTTTTGATAAACCAGCAATTTCTTTTGCTCTGCCGCCTGATAACATGGGAGGATTCCATTGAGATGCTGTTCCAAAAATGAAAGGTAACTCTATACAATGACAAGCTCCAAAAATACTTTCCGGACTGCTCCAATCAAATCTGTACAACCATGTATTGGTGTCGACGGAACTGAGGCGTTTCGCTAAATTAACTGTATGACCTTGAAAATTACTGATATTCATTCCCATACTAATAATTTCCATAGCACTTGCCCCAGGACGCCTTTTTCTGCATTCATCTAGAATAATGTTCCAATCGTTTGTAAATTCTCTTTTGAAAACTAGTTCAATTTGTTCTAGAGAGGCTTTTTCAATCTCATCTATTCCCGAAAACCAGGCATGCATTTCATCACGAGTAAAGCCAAGTATAATATTCTTCCCTCGAGCTCCTTCGAGGAAATCCTCATGAACTTCGGAGCGAATTGTATGCTGATCGATTACTGGAAGGAATGGTATTGCTGAAGATGCGAACTTTGCCTGAGTTTTAGCAAATTTCGTCTGAACATTAAGAATTTCGTCTAATGAGAGAGTTTTCAATGCTTTAACCTCAACACCAGCAATATCAGCAAATCTCTCCGTTTTCTTATATGCAACCTCTAATTCTTCAAAATTATCATATCTTCCACTCTGCAATATAGCATTAGAAACCATTTTGCTGGCCCTCTTATTGGCTAAAAGTGCATAAACAGAAATGGCGCCTGCTGATTGACCCATAAGAGTAATATTTTTCCGATCTCCACCAAAATATTCAATATTACTATAAACCCATTCCAACGCTAGCATTTGGTCCTCTATGCCAATATTACCAGAAGATATATCGGGATGACACAGAAATCCTAGTGCTCCTAATCTATAATTAACACCTATCACGATAACGTTTTGATGCTTAGCAAAAAGAGTGCCCCTATACCATTCTAATGAACCAGCCCCAGAGATAAAAGCCCCCCCGTGTATCCAAAAAAGGACTGGAATTTCTTTTTGACCAATATCCGGGCACCAGATATCTAAAGTTAGTGAATTTTCGTCATGGGGAAGCATGAAATCGCCCATTACTCGTGACAAACGAGATGATAACTGTGGAGAAATTGGGCCACTTTTTTTTGCATCCAAAACACCGCTCCAAGGCTCTATTGGCCTTGCTTGCTGAAATCTCTCATCGTTGCCTAAATGGGAAGCATACGGGACCCCCAAAAAAGTATTTACTCCGTTTTCGGAAACCCCTTTTATTTTGCCCAGTTTAGTTCTTACTTCTCTTGATGTACTTATTTTTGACATTTTTATCCCTAAAAAATCTTAATCAAACTTAGAAAAGTTTATTTTGGTTCAGCGAGCCTGGCTAAAGGATTAATTATAAACTTCTCCCCGAGCATGAAAATAATCACAATAGCAAAACAAGATGCAAAAACCATGGTCGCATTCGCTGTGGTTTGGGCACGTAACATAATCACGCCGATACCAGACTCAGCACCAAATAATTCAGAAACCAGTGCTATTTTCCAACAAACGCCATAAGCGATCCTCACAGCAGCAATTACGTGAGGCAATAAAAGCGGCAAAGTAATCTTAAAAAATATCTTTATTTTTTTTCTAGAGAAACTTCTCCCCATTTCAATAATTTCTTCGTCTAAATCTTTTAGGCCTTCAGACAAATTAACCAAGCAGAATGGAACTAGAATTGCTATCTGCACAAACATTACAGAGAAACTGGAGGAACCAAACCAAATTACTGCAAGAATAGCCCACCCAACTGATGGAAATGAATTTAGGAAAGGCTTTATCCGCTCCTGCACAATGATTTCAGTAATTGGGAAGCCCTTTGATATTAAAGCTAACAACATTCCGATTATTACACTTATAACAACTGAAAAAATTACCCTGATGGTACTTATAAGAATATCATCCAAAAAAATAGGATCAGAAAATAAATCAATAAGCATTTTACCAACTGCCAAAGGTCC